>NZ_JADEXN010000128.1 GCF_015207075.1 Zarconia navalis LEGE 11467 | reverse complement strand
ATCCTCAGTTTGTTGCGAGAACTCAAACTCGAAAGCGCCTTGTCCATTGCTGGGGTGTGGGGACAAGTGACATTGAATCTTGCTAGCGATGGGTCTTCAGAAGCAAGCGATCCCCTTTTATTGGTGGGTCGCGAGTATGATGAAGACGCGATACTGCCAGATTTGTACCGAGCAAAGAATCGCGCTGCGCTGTGCGGCTTCTACGTCGCCAAGACCATTCTGGGCACCCTCTTTAACGCTCCGGTTCAGGCTTTAGAAAATGCGAAGCGAGCGGCGGAACAAATGGATGTCATGGTGGGTTCGGCAATGGTTGCCGCTCGCAACTTATACGAGTCTCTCGCATTGCTCGGGTGCTGTTCCCAGCTCGATGAGAGTCCGCTGCGATCGCAATATTTAGCGCGGGTGGAAGCCAACCAAAAGCGAATGAAAGTCTGGGCGCACTCAGCCCCAACGAACTACAAGCATTGCCACGAACTCGTTCAAGCCGAAACCGCCCGAGTGCTGGGGCAGCCTCTTGAAGCCATGGAATACTACGATCGCGCCATTGAGTCGGCAGCGGCGGCGGGATATTTGCGAGAACGGGCGATCTCCAACGAGTTAGCCGCTCGCTTTTACTTTTCCTTAGGGCGAGATAAAGTGGGCTACCTGTATCTCAAAGAAGCCCGTCAAAGTTATGCCTTTTGGGGCGCAAATCGAAAAGTTGCCGCCCTGGTTCGGGAATATCCCCAACTGGGTATATCTTGGCGGGATGCCGCCAAGACTGCATCCGATGGCAATAGCAGCATCCCTCTGCGCGTTGCGAGCACCTTTCTAGGACATCAAACTGATACCCTCGATTTTGCGACGGTGATGAAATCGACCCAAGCGCTATCGAGTGAAATCCTTTTGGAAGGATTGCTCGATTCATTGATGAAAATCGTCCTGGAAAATGCCGGCGCTCAAATGGGATTTCTAATTTTCGTCCAGGGCGATCGCCTTACCATCGAAGTGGCAGGTTCGGTGGAGCTAGATCGAGTCGCCGTTCGCTACTCCCTTCCCGTAGAAGAAAGTCACCAGTTGCCCGTTTCGATCGTCAACTACGTTGCCAGAACTCAAAAATCTATTGTCCTCAACGATGCTGCCTCCGACTCGAACTTCGTCACCGATCCTTATATCCAAGAGTACGAACCCAAATCGGTGCTGTGCGCCCCCATCCAAAATCAGGGCAAACTTATCGGTTTAGTCTATCTCGAAAATAACTTGGTCTCCGGTGCCTTTACCCCCGATCGCCTCAAAGTTTTGACCCTGCTGTGCGCTCAAGCCGCTATCTCTTTGGAAAACGCCACCCTCTACCAAAATTTGCAGGAGTCTGGCGCGCGGGAACGGGAAAAAAATACCGAACTGCAACGTTCTTTAGAAGAACTCGAACAAGCTCAACTTCAGCTAGTTCAAAGCGAAAAAATGTCCGCACTGGGTCAACTTGTTTCCGGTGTCGCCCACGAAATCAATAATCCAGTCAGTTTTATCGTTGGCAATATTACCCTTGCCGAGAATTACCTCGAAGATTTAAGCGGCCACTTAGAACTGTATCGCCAACAATTTCCTCAGCCGGGGGAGGAAATTGAAGAAAATGCCGAAGATATCGATCTGGACTATTTGATTGAAGATGCCCCCAAATTGATCGAGTCGATGAAAGTGGGAACCGATCGCATCCGCCAAATTAGCCAGTCGTTACGCACGTTCTCTCGGGCGGATACTGACGCGAAGGTTGCGGTGGATATCCATGAGGGTATTAAAAGTACCCTGTTGATTTTGAAACACCGCCTGAAAGCCAACGATAAACGCCCGGCGATCGAGGCGATCGAACAATACGGAGATTTGCCACCCATCGAGTGTTATGCCGGACAGCTCAACCAAGTGTTTATGAATATTTTGGCTAATGCCATCGATGCTCTCGAAGAAACCAATGAAGGACGGACTTATCAGGAAGTGAGTGCCGATCCGAATCGAATTACCATTCTTACTCAGATGAATGCCGACGAAACTCGGGCGATCGTTCGGATTCGAGATAATGGTGCGGGGATGACACCAGAAGTACGTCAGAAAGTTTTCGATCGCTTGTTCACCACCAAACCCGTAGGACAAGGAACGGGATTGGGATTATCCATCAGCCACCAAATTGTCGTCCAAAAGCACGGCGGCAAACTGAGCTGCGATTCAACTCCGGGAGAGGGAACGGAATTTACCATCGAAATTCCCATTTAACGTCAGTTCGGGATCGCACTTTCTGGCGAGGGTAGGAAATGGGGCATGGGCATTGGTGAAAGCTGGAGAACAAGGAAGAATTTAGCTCCTCTGCCCCCTCTAATTTTTTATCAGACTAGCCCCAAACTTATCTTTTTCAACGCCCGTTCTGCCACATCGGCGTAGCGAGCTTCGCCACAGAGTATTTGCACCATCCGATCGCAGGAACGGGGCAGCTTCACCCCAAACTTATACGCCACCAACGGAAAGCGATAAAACGCCTCCGCCAAGCGCTTTGCCCAAGCCATATCGGCTCCCCATTCTTCATTGACAACTTGGGTATAGCGCTCTAGAGCGTCGAGATCCCCAGCCAACGCCCCATCGATCGCCTCTGAGGCTTTCAATCCAGTAAAAATTGACGGACGAATCCCTTCTGCGGTGAACGGATCGACAACGCAGGCGGCTTCTCCGGCTAGCACGGCATTTTGGGTATGGAGGGTTTGAGTCCCGTTCCACAAAAATAAGGGATGACCCTGGCATCGATAGGTATTAATATTCACCTCAAACCCGTCGGAATAATTGACCAGAGGCGTTTTAAGATTTTGGGCTTTTTTTTGAGTTTTGCGAAATACGCCACTGCCTAGGGAATAGCCATCTGCTTTGGGAAAGTTCCATACGTAGCCGCTGTTAACCAAGCCAAATTCAAAATGGGCGATGTTGGTTTGGGCGACAGGTAAACGCGGCTCCACTTCGATCGCCCCACCCAGCACTCGCTTTCGATCTCGAAACCCCAACCAGTCTGCCATCGGTCCTTTCGAGCCATCGGCGGCGATCGCGTACTTCCCTTCAAATACTCCACGGGGCGTTGCAACCTGCCAGCGATCGCCCTTAAACTCAATGCCCCGAACGGGAGTGCGATCGTAGAGCGTTGCTCCCTGCTCTTGGGCTTTTTGGGAAATAAAGCGATCGAATGCAACACGCCGCACCATCCAGATCGGTTCGCCGCGCAATGTCACCTCCACCCATTTTCCAGGTGAACCGTGCGGTGTCCACTTTGGCAGAAACGACCGGACTAAAGTCGAAATCGAACCACTGGGCAACTTGCGGAGATACCCCACCACCGCAGGGTTTATCGCGAGGTAAAGCTTCTTTTTCTAGCAATAGAACCGAGCGTCCGCGCTTGGCGAGATGATACGCAGCAGTGCTACCCGCAGGACCCGCACCGACAATAATGCAATCGTACATGAGTTCGCATCAATAAGTTCTGCCCATCTTATCAACTCTACAGTCAAGATCCGAACGCGATCGGGAGAATTCCATACCCTACTGCGGTTCTTGCCAGAATACGATCGACTCGTTCACTGGCACGAGTTCGGTGCCGGGATAATAAAATTCAAGGATGCGATCGCTCGACCATCCCGATTCTGCGAGTTGAGATGCCCCGGACTGACTCATGCCCACGCCATGTCCGAAGCCTCCGCCAACAAAGGTGTATCCCGACAGAATTTTGGGTTTCTCCGATTTTGGCATATTGTCGGCTTCCTTTTCGGATTCGGAATCTTCTTCTTTTTCCTCTTCTTTGTAAATGGGTTCTAGATAAAAGAACGTACTAATAGGTGGATAGAAAGCATTGCGAATTTCGTCGTTGGGAATTTCGATCGGGCCGGTATCGGTTTGGACGACCATCTTCAACACTCGCCCGGAATGAGAACGATCGACGACTTTTACCTCGCTGACCGTATTAAAGTTCGCCGGTCGATTATTTTTCTCTAAGTAATATTTGAGAAACTGGGCGATTTCTTTGAGGCTGTTGCCCTCTTGCCAGCGAAAAGTATCCACCTCCTCTTCGTTAAACCCTTTTTTCAAACTTACAAATCGCCGGAAATTTGCCTCGTCGGCGAGGGTATTGTTCGCCAAGTCCCACACTCCGCTGACAGAGTCCACCACTGCTGTTAGATAGGGGCGTGGGGGACCGTTCCACACATCGTTGAAGGGAGCTGTCACACCGCCGGTAGAGGCGGAGTATAGGGTATCGGCAAGTTCGTTGTTGTAGGTGAGAACTTGACCGGCTGTCGCGGCGATCGCCCGATCGACGATCGCGT
Source organism: Zarconia navalis LEGE 11467 (assembly GCF_015207075.1). Lineage (GTDB taxonomy): Bacteria > Cyanobacteriota > Cyanobacteriia > Cyanobacteriales > Geitlerinemataceae > Zarconia > Zarconia navalis. The sequence continues at coordinate 6,325 of NZ_JADEXN010000128.1, read as the reverse complement.
CAGTTCCTTCTAATCCTTTATAAACCTGACAATCGACGGTGGCGCAGAGTTGGTAGTCGTCGGCGGCAAAACGGCGCAGGTTTCGCAATGCGTAGGTTCTCGCGACGATCGCTTGGGCTTGCAAGGCTCCTTCGGGGGCAAAAGCGCCAATTTCGTAAGGAACCACACCGCGCAGGTAGGTTTCGAGAGGGACTCGATTGACGAGGGTATAGTCACCGTGGGCGTTGGGTTGAATATTGAAGCTGCCGCCGAAGGTGTGAAATGGCTCATCTTTGTCTTTGCCTTCTTTTACCCGCACCACACCCGTTCCCGAGGCGATCTCGAAGCGATCGCGATTGTATCGATAGCCATCTAGCACCCAATAGGCTTGGGGCTTTTTGGACTTCAGCCGACTATCGAAATGAATGGTGTCGTATCCCTGGTTTTTCAGGCTTTGCAGCAACCATCGTCGTAGGAAGGGGGTGCTGTATACATCTGGTTTTGCCCATACCTGCCAGCGATCGGGTTGGGCAATTTCCACTTCGATCCCTCGAGCTTTCCAAACGGCAGCGGTTTCTTCGGCACTCTCGAAGCTGCGATGGTTGCTCAAGACGATGCGTTCTTCGAGGGTGGGTTCGAGTTGCGCTTGCGAGGCGATTTGTATTTTGAGTTTCTCGGTTTGTTGAATTTGGGGTGTGCCGTCTCCTCCTGTAAAGGTAAGGGTAAGGCGATCGCCCTCGGGGGCCTCAAGAGTGAGTTCGTCTGTCGGTTCGTCCCCGAAGCGCTGCACGATCCCCACTTGCAGCTCGATATCTTGAGTTTGCTGGTTTTGCGCCCAGCTCACCTCCGGGATCGATCCAACCCAACATCCAGCACTTAGAAGGGTGGTTAACCATAGACTCCAGCGTTGCCGCTTTCCCTGACGTCGATCGCACCTTGTCATATTTTTATTGCCTTGACGTTACCCGAGGACATCGAAAATTGACCTGAAGTTGATTGTAGCGATTTTACCCTTGGAGGCGATCGAATCTGGGATCGCTTTTAATTTTTAGATTGTAAATCGAAGTCGATTCGAGTATGATTAAAGAGAAGGCAAAATCCAAATCGACGCTCGACAAATTAGCAAGCCGTTGTTAGCCTCAAACACTCCCAGCCCATGCAAGTCAAAGACCTTCCCATCCATAAAATTCGTCGTCCCCTCCCCCGATGCAACGACCCGGCAAAAGTTGCCGCTTTGATGGAATCCATCCGCGAAATCGGACTGCAAGAACCCATCGAGGTATTGGAAGTTGAGGGAGAATATTACGGTTTTTCCGGTTGTCATCGTTACGAAGCCTCTGTACGTCTGGGCAACGAAACCATTCGCTGTAACGTCCGTCGTGCCCCCCGTTCGGTTTTACAAATGCATCTAGCCTAGAGGTTTGCGCGACCGTCAATCAAACGGCACCGGTCGAACCCTATAGTTAGAAAAGACAAGCCGACGCGAATACTCAAACACAATCCACTCAAACACAATCCACTCAAACAGTAGAACCCATGCAAGTTGATATCGGTATTGAAAATAAAGCCCGAGAAGAAATCGCTCAGGGGCTGTCTCGGTTACTCGCAGACACCTATACTTTGTACTTGAAAACCCATAATTTTCATTGGAACGTTACCGGCCCGATGTTCCAAACGCTGCACTTAATGTTCGAGCAGCAGTATACCGAACTCTCAACGGCCGTTGATGAGATTGCCGAACGGATTCGGGCGCTGGGATTCCCCGCACCGGGAAGCTACAGCGAGTACGGTAAGTTAACCTCGATCGAGGAAGCCACCGGCGACCCTTCGGCAAAAGATATGATTCGAGAACTGGTGGTGGGTCAAGAAGCGGTGGTGCGGACGGCCCGATCGATTTTTTCCATTGCCGATGAAGCCAACGACGAACCGACAGCGGACTTGTTGACTCAGCGGATGCAGATTCACGAGAAGACAGCCTGGATGTTGAGAAGTTTGCTCGAAGAGTAAGAGATGATAGAGGAAATAGAGCTTAAGCCTTTAGCGCGTCTTTTTCCTCAACCAACATGACTGCTTCTAAGAATCGAGATTACACCCCCGAGTTGCGTCAGTTGATGCAAAAATCGGGGGTTTCTAGCTTTTTGGCCCTCTCTGTCAAAGCTGGGGTTTCCGAACATCAAGTGCGATCGCTCAGACGAGGGCAAGTTTCTCAAATGCGATTGGAAAATTTACTCAAACTCGCTCGTGCTTTGGATCTATCTTTAGAAGGGTTGCTCGCGACTTTCTCGAATATCGAGCTAAATCCGAAGGCGGCAAGTCTCGAACATCTTCAAGTCGAATACGATCGCCTGCAAGGGCAACTCGACACGCAACGAGCGGAGGCGATCGAAGAATTCAAAGAAGCGAGTCTGAATACCCTCGAATCTTGGATGTTTTATTGGCCCTCCGCTGCTTATGCCGCCCGTCAAGATCCCGAGTTTTCCGCGACGACGTTCTTAACATTAATCAAACCTGTCGAACAACTTCTACACCAGTGGGGTGTGGAAACCATCGGCGAAGTGGGCATGGAAACGTCCTACAATCCTCAAGAGCATCAACTCCTCAAAGACAGTGACCGTACCGAACCCGGTCAAACAGTGACCGTGTGCAGTATCGGCTACCGTATCGGAGCGCGCCTTCTCCACCGCGTCAAGGTCAAACCAACACAGTCTTAACCCGACTTGGAGCAGAGTTCGATCGAGCGATCGTGCCATGAGTGCGCGCGAAAGTATTGGGGGAAGGCGAACGGAGATCGAAAGCTCGATCGAGTCTGAGTGCGAAAAATTATTACCCCTTCAGACCTTGTTGAATAATCTAATTTGTTGAGCATTTATTTCAACAAACTTCCCTGAGTTTATGATTTGTTTAATCTGAGGTAAATTTAAAGTTATAAACGCTTGAAGTTGGCAAGCTCATCTCATACGTACGCAATTTTGCTCGCTCCAATTCTCGTAATATATCTTCAGACAAAGCAACTTTACAACACTAGATGAGTTTGCTCTCTTTAAGCCGACTTTTCCCCTTGAATTGGCAAAGCGGGAGCAAGTGCCATCAACAATAAGAGCCAACCTAGACAATTTTTGCTTTCTCGATATCGTTTTCAATCCGACAATACTTCCGTACAAACACACATACTAGGCAATTGAATCGAACGATACATCAGTATTAGTACGTAGTTTTTATTGAATTGAACCCGTTTTCAATTTTTATACATTCCACCTCAAATATGAAAATGGAAAATCTGAGATGGAAAATCTGAGAGCGAACAATTCTCAAGTATCTGCCTTGGAAATTCGATCGAGAAACCACAAAAAAGCATCTAAATTCTAAAAAACCAAATAATTTTAATGTTACAAAATAATTTTGCGATCGAATCGAAAAATTTTGTTGTATGAATAGAGTGGCGATAAAAACTAATCATACTTTATATGCTGGGTATTGAGTCTAACCACAAGATCTCTAAGCCAACAATGAACTCAACTCAACGAATCCTCGTTGTAGAAGATGAAGATCTCATTCGAGATATGGTTGTTTTGGGCTTAAAAGATGAAGGCTATCAAGTAACGGCGGCATCTGATGGAAGTCTGGCATTAACACTGATTCACGATCCAGGACTCGAGCGGGATAAATTTCCCTTCGATCTGATTGTTTTGGATATTATGCTTCCCCAGGTTAACGGTCTAGACCTGTGTCGATTGCTCCGACATCAAGGCAACCCCGTCCCCATTTTAATTTTGAGCGCAAAAAGCACTGAAACCGATCGGGTTTTGGGTCTAGAAATCGGCGCGGATGATTATCTAACCAAACCCTTCGGAATGCGGGAACTCATTGCTCGCTGTCGCGCTTTGTTGCGGCGCAATCGTACCCAACAACCCGATGAACCCGAAGCCCTTAAGTTTGGGACACTGACCTTATACCCCCAAGAGTGCCGAGTGTTGGTAAGTGAAGTGGAAGTGAACCTTGCTCCTAAGGAGTTTCGCTTATTAGAGCTATTCATGGGGTCTCCGCGCCGAGTATGGTCGCGAGAGCAGCTTCTCGATCGCATTTGGGGAATCGATTTTGTTGGAGATAGCAAAACCGTAGACGTACATATCCGCTGGCTGCGGGAAAAACTCGAGCGCGACCCCAGCCATCCCGAATACATTATCACCGTGCGGGGATTTGGCTATCGTTTGGGATAGCCGATTCGAGCTTCAAAGAGCGCTTCGCGAGATCGGAGGAAGAAACCGGTGTAGAAGGGCAAAGTAGCAGACAGACACCTTGAAGGGAAACGGTCAGACCTTGCTTCGCACCCAAGAGAATGCTGACAAGGCAAATCGGGTGTAAGGTTCGCAACTGGGAGGATAGGAAGATTCATTCTCTTTGTATCTGTTCGTTTTCTTTGCCTCTTCCCGAACGCGTCACCGGGTATCGGGATCTCTTCTAAATCTTCACCCGCCCTGGGAACTGAAAAACCAGAATAGTCCTCCGAGTGCCAGAACCGTAAAAACGGCCAGTGCGATGACGATCCATCGTAAGGTTCCCACCTGCTCTTCCGCATTGCGAAGTGCCAGCCGGATCAAATTGGTGCGATGTTCGAGTTGATCGATGACCACCTCAAATTCTTTGATCGGAGCTTGCATCGCTTCTCCTTGACTGGTGGATTCTTGCACGGCCGTCATCATTTTTTCATCCAGTTCGCGCTTGAAGTCGCTGAGGCTGTGATTCACCCGCTCCTCGAGCTGGTTGCCAGTGGTTTCTAGCTCTTGCCGAATTGTCGTTTGAATTTCAGACAGTTCGCCTCGCGTGGTTTCCCATCGATCGTTCAATGACGTTTCGAGTTCTCCAAAGCGCCGATCGAACTGCTCTTCTACCCCCGTGGCATTTTCGAGAATTGTCTGGGCGCGCTCGATATATTGTTTGAGTTCTCCATAGGTTTGTGCTAACCCCTCAAACTGAGCCTGTATTTGAGCCAGGCCGTCCACGATCTCGAAAGACTTTTCCATTCGGCTGCGGAGTTCCATCAGCTCTTGCTCGACATGTCCTAACTCGTTCATATTTTTGACCATCTTGTTCTAAATCTCACAGCTTCAGCATCTGACCCAAGCGCTCGAAACCGTGCTGAAGGGATTCGAGTTTTGTTCCGAGAACCGTATACTCATCGCTTAACACTCGCATCGTTTCGATTTTCGAGAGTGTTAAGAGGGTTTGGTAAGAAACGGACTCTCGTCCGAAAAGGCGATCGGCTTCTTGCAACAGAAACGGAAAACCCTGGGGACAATTCCAGGGACTCTCCACCGAACACAGCCAGCTAAAAGCTTCGTCGGTTTTTAGAGTCACCGCCTCTCGATAGAATAGTAGCAACTCCTCGCGGGACAATCCCCGTTTCACCCCTTCTTTAAAGCCAAATTTTAAATATTGAAATGCCGACAAGGTTCGGTCTTTCATGCGACGGGAACTCGCACCGGCTAAGTACAACGCCGCGATATTATTTGGATTTCCACGAAGATATCGGCTCAACCGCGCCAAAAGTTCCTCTAGAGCCTCTTGTTCTCCAGCTCGATCGATAATTTTCGATAATGCTGGAGCGTCAAAACCCTCAACCAAAGTTTGGAACTCGGGTTCGGAAAGGGATAGTTTGGATAAATCTGGCAGGGGCGACGAATCGTCGGTCTCGTCTTCTTCGGTACCCACTCGAGCCATGATTTTATCAAATAGCCCCGGTCCAACTTGACTGTATCCTTTGTGAACGGAGCGAATCGTGTTGGCGAGGTCTTCGGCGGCAGTATTTTTAAGGAGATACCCTTTTGCCCCCGCTCGCAAGGCATTCCCGAGGTAGGAATCGTTATCGTAACCACTCAAAACGATCACTTTCGTATCCCCAAAGCGCTCGCTGAGAATCTGAGTAGCGGCAATGCCATCCATCCCCGGCATTTGAATATCGAGGAGTACGACATCGGGTTTTAGCACTTCGACCTGTTCGATCGCCGTTTCGCCATCGTGCGCGCTGCCAACGACTTCAAGGTCGGATTCTCGTTCTAGCCAAGTTTGTAAGGCTTGACAAAGAATTGCTTGGTCATCGACAAGTAAAACTCGAATCATGAATTGTAAGCCCCAGTCTTGTGCGATTTTGAATGGTAGATGCGCCAGTTGCCCAATGATGTCACCCCAAGGATTTCATAGCTCGAACCCAAGAGAAAAATTTGACAGAGAAAAGTGGGAAATTGCGCCATAAACCTTAAACCCATCCATCCCAACCATTTATCGACCTAGAGATCTCGATCGATCGCCTCCGATGCCGGTAAACTCCATTGGGGTCGAACCAACCGAT
>NZ_JADEXN010000127.1 GCF_015207075.1 Zarconia navalis LEGE 11467 | reverse complement strand
TTGTTGGAGAGCGGTGGGTGAAGCCGAAGGCGTGGCAGACGAGCTGGATTCCAGGGCGGCGAGTACTGCGGCTGCCGAGCCAAAACGCTCGCTCGGCGCGGCTTGCAACATTCGATTCAAGATCCCTTCGTGGCGATCGCTCCCAATCCGGACAAACAGAGACTCGAATTGAGTCTATTGCGTCACTGTACTCCCGGATGGTAGCTCGGTTGTCGGGATCGGTTTGGGAAATCATGTTGGGACGATCGAGCCGATCTGCGATTCGATCGTGGATAATCCGCTCGCATTTTAGAATCAACAGAACTTATGAAAACTGGTCGTTCAACCACTATCTATAGAAGCCAATGGCATACATGCGCGCTGTCTGTAGAGTTCCTGCGTAAGTCCTCAATCAATTCTCCGATGCGATCGATCGGTTCTTGATACTCGATAATGCGGACAATATCGTTAAATTCTTCACTCAACGTGCAACGGTTTTCGAGGTCTTGAATTGACGATTTTCGAGCGACTCGACATTTGAAGCAGCCATTAAATTTTCGATCGCGTCGAGCAAATATTGGATGTAGAGATCCAAGGGCAAAAAAGTATTAGAAGATATCAGAAAGATCGATCGAATTCTAGCTAAGATTCCAGGGAAACCCATAAAATCGTGAAAATTCGCACCAAACAACATATTTTCTATTTTTGGAAAGACACAACAAACCTATCTATAGTTGTCAGAGGCTGCTGCAGCAGTCGAACGATTCTGCTATCTGTTGTGAGCTGTCTGGTGACAGTCTCTCCAGCAATAGCATCGAGTAATGTATTAGAACGCAATTTCGTCAAGAGTGCGGCAATCGAAGTGAATGGAAGGACTCGATCGCCCAAAGTCGCTCTAGAAGATTCGATCGAAAACCGCATTCCCTCAGTCGATCGACTCTCGGACGTTCAACCCACGGACTGGGCGTTCGAGGCATTGAAATCTTTGGTGGAACGCTATGGTTGTGTTCGAGGAGATGGCGACGGTCGCTTTCGCGGCAACGAAGCCCTGACGCGCTTTGAATTCGCGGCCGCCCTCAACCTGTGTTTGGATCGCGTTGTCGCCCGCATGGGAGGGGCAAGAGAAGACTCGATGACGGCCGAAGATATGGTACTCCTGCGGCGGCTGCAAGCAGAATTTGCCAGCGAGTTGACCGCTTTGCAGGGTCGCATGACTTCCCTCGAAGCGCGAGCGAGCGACCTTGAAGCCACCCAATTCTCTACGACGACGGTTCTGCGGGGCGATATCGATTTTCGACTCACCAGTGCTTTTGGCGATCGCCGCGCTGTCTCACCCGGCGAACGTCCCACCGACGATATTGATTCCAATCTCACCTTGGGTTATCGGGCGAATCTGGCATTCGATACCAGCTTTACCGGACGAGATCGACTGCGCACCCAGTTCGTTGCTGGCAACCTCAACAGCTTCGCCAGTAGCGTCACGGGAACTGAGATGACGCGGATCGGTCGTTCGACCGATACCGAAAATAGTCTCCGCCTCAATACGCTGTTTTATGAATTTCCCGTGGGCGATCGTACCGAAATCTCGATCGCCGCCCTGGGAGACTATACCAGCCGTATCCTCCCCAACCTCAGTCCCGTCTCCTCGATCTCCAACTTTGGGTCCGAAAGTTCCATATTCTCGCGGGGTTTTGGTAGCGGTTTCCAGGTCTATCATCAATTCTCCGAGAAAGTAGCTTTCGGTTTGAGTTATTTAGTCCTTACCCCGAACGATCCAGAACAGGGACTGTTCGAGAGTCAGTCTCAAACCTTCGCGCTCGTCAATTTCACCCCGTCCGATCTTTTGGAAATCGGATTGCTTTACGCTCGCTACTACTCCAGCGAACCTGGAGAAACGGTCGATCTGACGGCCAACACCGGCAGCCAATTTGCCCAATTGCCCTTTGGTGGTAGTACGGCAACATCCGCAAACAGTTTAGGGATTGCGTCTTCTTACAAAGTGAGCGATCGGTTTTTGATGGGGGGTTGGCTGACCTATACCAATGCCATTGCCGAATCTTCCCCCCGACGCAATGGGTTTGATGCGCCTCAAGGTGCGGATGCCGATATTTGGAGTTGGGCCGTGACGGCGACTTTACTCGATGCGGGCAAAAAGGGCGATCGGTTAAATTTCGTGTTTGGCGTGCCGTCTCGGTTGGCTGATAACGACATTCCCGGACGGAGCGATCGCGACGCCTCCTATCACATTGAATTGTCTTATCGTTACCAAGCCACCGATGATATTTCGATCGTTCCTGGCATTTTATTAATTACCGACCCAGAACACAACGACGAAAATGATGATATCTGGATCGGATTAGTGCGAACGACTTTTCGCTTTTGAGCTAGAAAATCACAGGACTTAGAAGCATTCTTAGATTTAGTGGCATTAATGCGTTACACTGCGTGCTTTAGCGCAGCCATGTGCGAAGCACTATACACATCCGATAGATAGAGGCTTTGCGTCAGTCCTATTGCGGTTAAATTATCCCCGTAACGATTACCATTCTTCCACTCCCGACAACTCTCGATCCCGATGCTGCCAAACTTTGCCATCGAGAGCCATTTGCTCGATCGAACTGGCTAAGCGCAAGGCTTTAAGCGCCTGTTCTCCACCGACGGACGGTTGATTTCCCCCGCGAACGCAATGGACGAAATGTTCCAATTCTGCGTGTAAGGGTTCGATGTTGCTCGTCCGTACCTTCTCGATCAACCCATCCTGACGATACAACACCTGACCGTATGCCGTTCGGTAGTCGGCGGTGGTTTGACGGTGAATCAAAATTTCGTTACTGAGAAAATCCGCTTCTGTTAGGGAGTTTTTACAGTGAGCGATGATGGAACGACGCTTGCGATGGGTTACCTTGCTCGAAATTAGGGTGGCAACGATACCGTTCGCAAATCCCAGCGTTGCGGTGACGTAATCTAAGTAGCCGGAGTCGGAGGCGCTGCTGCCACTGGCGGTTAATTTGACAACGGGTTGGGGAACCAACTCCAGAAGTAAATCGATGTCGTGAATCATCAAATCCAACACCACCGAAACATCTGCCGCGCGGTTGGTATAGGGACTCATGCGATAGGCTTCGATCGCCAACAACTCTTCGGTTTTCAGAACGTTGCTCAGTTCTCCGAAGGCGGGGTTAAAGCGCTCGATATGCCCCACTTGCAGGATACAGCCAGATTCGGCAGCCTGATTGACGAGGGATTCCGCTTCGGCGATATTCGCCGCGATCGGCTTTTCGATCAGGACGTGCACTCCCCCTTGCAAACAGGTCATACCCACTGAATGATGTAACCGAGTGGGAACGGCAATACAAACGGCTTCGATGTGGGGCAGCAAATCGCGGTAATCTTCAAAAAAACGAGCGCGATACTTGCTCGCAGTATCGAGTCCCCGTTCTAGGTTGATATCCGATACCCCAACCAGCTCTACATCTTTGAGTAAGCTAAGAACCCGAGTGTGGTGCTGACCCATATTGCCCACCCCAATGACTCCCATACGGATGGGTTTGGGCGAGTTTTTGACCCCAGAACTATTGAATTGACCTACTGACATTGCTTCAGTTACTCTCTCACACTTTTTCTCCCCACCACAGGGAGCAAGCCTTTCGGTTTTGACGAACTTGCCGTCTGCCATAGAAGCCAATCGGGAGTAACGATCGTCAAAAAGAAAATCGCTTTTTGAGATGGCGCAATACCGACAACAGCCTATCTAGCAGAAAGCTAGGTACTTTTATCACACAGATACTATCACAGCGGCTTCATTTGTAAAGAATTTCAAAGCACAAGAGGGAGAAGGTCTTCGGGTGGTTATCGCCGACGTTCGTTAACCGGGCTTAGAAAGTTCCGCCGTTCCAACCCCACATCGATCGCTCGGCATCGGCAAACTCAATATAGATGCGATTTTCGGGAACCCCCAGCCGATCGTTAATCTGCTCGCAAAAGTCTTGACTCATCGCCTTCGTGCAATCGGGTGTCATCTTGCCAATACTTTTGACTTCAACGTAGCAAACTGGGTCTGAGGTTCCGGCAAAAGTCATCGATACATTCGGCTCAAAAGCCGTCATCACGTAAGATTCGGGTTTGCCTAGATGCTGGGCGAGTTTTGCCGAGAGGGTTTTGAGCATTACCTCAACCGCCGATCGATCGGGTGCAGATACAGAGGTTTGAACTTTGATAAGTGGCATCGTACAGTTTTGAGAAAAGTGGAAATGAGACCGGTTCGTGGTTCAGTCATCGACATCCCCACACCTTCTGTATTTTCTCATCTTTGCCTTCTCCCCAACACCTGTGTCCTAGCGAATAGGCCGGTTGCGAGATCGGGGGTGGGTTCTAAGGAATAACCACGGTAGGATTCCCCTACAGACGTTACCCATCATTTTCTATCAGCAACTATGGCAACCCTCACTGTCACATCTACTGCCGATCTCGGTTCTGGTTCCCTCCGGGAGGCGATCGCCGCAGCCGTTCCCGGAGATACGATCGCCTTCGATGCAGGTCTGGCAAATCAAACCATCGCCCTAGCGAGTACGGAATTGGAGATCGATAAAAACCTAATCGTCGATGGGGCGAATGCTGCGGGGTTGACCCTCAGCGGCAGCAATTCCAGCCGTATTTTCAGGATCGCCTCGGGGGTGGATTTTGCTTTGCGAAATGTCACCGTTGCCGATGGATTGTCTGGCGATCGCGGTGGGGCTATTTTCGCCCAGGGACAAAACACTTTAGCCATCGAAAACAGTCGATTTCTCAACAACACCGGCGGACAAGGTGGGGCGATCGCTGTTAATTCTCGCAGCAACCTCACCATCACCAATAGTCAATTTGATGGCAATCGATCGACTTCGACGAATGGCTTCAGTGGTGGTGCCATTAGTATTTTTGCCTTTAATACCACCACCATTCAAAACAGCGACTTTACTAACAACCAAGGTGTTAACGGCGGTGCGGTTTATAATCTCCTGAGCGGTTTAACCGTTCAAAACTCTCGCTTCGTCCAAAATGATGCCACCCCCGGCGCTTCGACGACGAATCCCAATGGTTTTGGCGGAGGTATTTTTGTCGATGGGGCAAGCGATCGAAACGATCCCGATTCTGGGACGATTTTAGTCCAAAATAGCCTTTTTGACAGCAATCGCAGTGCCGGACGGGGTGGGGGAGTTTTCTTCTTCCTCTACGATCCCGATGTTGCCCGAATCGAGGGTAGCACCTTTGTTAATAACGAAGTGATTCTTGATGTTGCCGGTGAGTCTCAAGGAGGTGGAATTTGGCATACCGACGGTCAATTAATGGTTGTAAATTCCACGATTGCCAACAACCGTGTTTCCAATCGCGGCGGTGGATTATTTGCCTTTGAAACAGCCGATGTTTCGCTGACCAATAGTACTTTTTCTGGCAATATCGCCGATGATGGCAATGGTGGCGGTGTTGGTGGCGCACTGCGACTCTCGAGTACGACCGAGATTACCAATACAACCATTGCTAATAACCGAGCTGGTAGTAACGCAGCGGCAATTTTCAGCCGAACGAATCCCGTTACCTTAACCAATACGATCGTTGCTAATAATACCGCTGGAGCTGACACAAATACAGACCGACAAACCAATATCACTTTCGAAGACGGTGGCAACAATCTCCAGTTTCCCGGTGTGACCAGTAGCGGCACGGAAGAACGCCGAATTACTGACAGCGTTGCGATCGCAGATCCCAACCTCAGCCCCTTGCAAGACAACGGTGGTGGTATCCTTACCCATGCATTACTTCCCGGTAGTGCGGCGATCGATGCCGGTCAAAATACGGTCGATCTGACCGCCGACGGACGCGGTGCACTTCGCACCGACGGACAAATCGATATTGGCGCATTTGAAGCTGGCGCAATTCCACCGGAAGGTTCAACGTTTACCCCCAATGACGATACCGTCACTTTGGAAAATATCGATGATTTAGCCAGCGCGTTAGCTGGAAACGATCTTGTTTTTGCTTCTGGTGGAAGTGACACCATTTTTGGAAATTCTGGCAACGATACGTTAGTGGGAAATTCCGACAGCGATTTTTTATCGGGCGATCGAAATAACGATCTGATCTTTGGAAATCAACAAAACGATCTCTTAGTGGGAGATGCCGGCAGCGATACCATTGTCGGCGGCCGAGATAACGATATTCTCTTCGGAAACACCGAAAACGACGTACTTTTCGGAGACCTTGGCAATGACAGTTTGTTTGGGGGGCAAAATGACGATACCCTGACGGGAGGAGATGGAGACGATCGCCTCAGCGGAGACTTTGGTAATGACAGTTTGGTCGGCGGTAACGGCAGCGATCGCTTCGTACTCGCGATCGGTCGGGGAAGCGACACCATCGCTGACTTTGAAAACGGCCCGGACTTGCTGGTAATGACGGAGGGCTTAACGTTCGATCGATTGACCATCACTCAAGACGGGGAGGCAACGGTCGTCACCGTCGCCGATCGTAACGAGATTTTGGTACGACTCGACGGCATTGGGATCGATCTAATCGGGGCTGAGGATTTCGCCATCGAATAGTACGGCGCGCATTCCGCAGGTTCGGTCGAAAAGTCAGCGAATTTAGTCGATATTGTTTCGTTGAGGCGATCGCAGTACCCATCGAGAGACCGCGATCGCCTCCCTCGTCAGCAATAGCCGGTTAAATTTATGTCGCTGGCGCGCTTCGATCGACTTTAATCCCCAGTCCTTTGGCAACGCGATTGCCGTAATCGCTGTCGGCTTGGTGGAACTGCCACAGTTGCTTCTCTTGAATCTCTTGGGGCACTTCTCCTAAGCTGCCGACGATATTATCCACCAACCGCTGCTTGGCATCCTCAGGCATCAAGCGATACAAATCCCCCGCTTGAGAGAATTCGTCATTGCCTTGACGATGGTCGTAGCGATCGACAGCCACATCCCCCAACGGCAGGGGCGGTTCTTGGTAATCGGCATTGGGTTTTGGGGCGCTAGGGTCGCTGTTGGGTTCGTAGTTCGCCGTACTACCGCCATTGTCGCCGTAAGCCATCGCCCCATCCCGTTGATAAGTGGCAAAGGGACATTGCGGCAAGTTGACGGGAAGTTGTTGGTAGTTGGTTCCCAAACGGTAACGGTGCGCGTCGGCGTAGGACATCACTCGGGCGAGTAACGTTTTGTCGGGGGAAAAACCAATTCCCGGCACGATCGCGCTGGGGGAAAATGCTGCCTGTTCGATTTGGGCGAAGTAGTTCTCGGGGTTGCGATTGAGTTCGAGAGTTCCGACTTCAATTAAGGGATAATCGCTGTGCTTCCACACTTTGGTCAAATCGAAAGGATTATCGGGGTGATTTTCGGCTTGTTCTTCGGTCATCACCTGAATGCAGAAACGCCACTGTGGATAGTCACCGCGATCGATCGCATCCCATAAATCTTGCGTGGTGAAATCGGGTTCTTTGGCTTTAATTTCTGCGGCTTCTTCTTCGGTAAAGTTTTCAATTCCCTGCTTTGTTTTAAAGTGGAATTTCACCCAAACTCGTTGATTTTCTTCATTGATGAAGCTGTAGGTATGGCTGCCGTAACCATTCATGTGGCGGTGGCTTTTGGGAATACCGCGATCGCTATAAAGAATGGTAACTTGGTGCAGGGCTTCGGGAGACTTAGACCAATAATCCCACCGCATTAACGGGTCTTTGAGATTATTTGCCGGACAGCGTTTTTGGGTATGGATGAAGTCGGGAAATTTGAGAGGATCTCGAATAAAAAAGACGGGGGTATTGTTCCCCACCATATCCCAGTTGCCTTCTTCGGTATAAAACTTTACCGCAAAGCCACGGGGGTCGCGCTCGGTATCGGCCGAACCTTTTGACCCGCCAACGGTTGAAAAACGAGCCAGTATGGGGGTTTGCTTGCCCACTTCACCGAAGAGGTCGGCTTTGGTATATTGGGTGATGTCCTTGGTGACGGTAAACGTCCCAAACGCACCAGCTCCTTTGGCATGGACGACTCGCTCGGGAATGCGTTCGCGATTGAAGTGAGCGAGTTTTTCTTGTAGGTGAAAGTCGTGAATGACCACCGGGCCTCTCGGGCCTGCGGTGAGAGAATTGTCGTTGTCGGCGATGGGATACCCATCTTTTGTAGTGAGTGTTTTGCGTTCTTCCATCAGAAACCTGTTCGATTGTTAAATTAATCCATTTTCCGGGGCAGCAGCTTTACAAGATTTCGGTTTTAATTGATTAACCTAATCTTCTAATTTCACTTTTTATTCGGTAAAGCGACTACAACGAGCGATTGCTTTTTATTGTACTACATTCACACGATCTTAATTTTAAGATTAAATTAGTTGAATGTTTGAGATATTTTCTCTGTCAAAAATCCATCAAATTTGAATAGATTTTGAGATGGGATAGACTATTTTTTCACAGGTCAAAATCGTACGATCGATTGAAATCGAACGCATCTATCTAAGGGTAGACACGAACCATCGATCGAAAGCGCAACGATGCTAGGGGAGATAAAACCCTTGAAATCGCCTGTCAATTTGACGGGCGATCGACCGATTTAAGCTCGCGTGCGTCTAAAATCGATCGCCCGTACCCGAAACGGGCAATGGGGAACGGGGAGTGGAAAAGGATCGAGCGAGAGTTTGCCGTTGTTGTTCGATCGAATTCAAACGCACAACGGCTTAACGCAGTATTTTCTTCAAGGCAGCCAGGGATACTGTCGAAAATCCGGGGGGCGTTTCTCCAAAAAAGCCTGCTTCCCTTCCGCTCCTTCCTCGGTCATGTAGTACAGTAACGTGGCGTTCCCAGCCAGTTCTTGCAACCCCGCCTGCCCGTCGCAATCGGCATTAAATGCGGCTTTGAGACAGCGAATGGCGATCGGGCTTTTTTGCAGGATTTCCCCCGCCCACTGCATTCCTTCGGCTTCTAACTGTTCGACAGGAACCACACAGTTCACCAACCCCATCTCCTGGGCTTGTTCGGCGCTGTACTGACGGCAGAGAAACCAAATCTCCCGCGCCTTTTTCTGACCCACAACGCGCGCCAAGTAACTCGCGCCGAATCCCCCGTCGAAACTGCCCACCTTCGGCCCGGTTTGCCCGAAAATGGCGTTGTCGGCAGCAATGGTGAGGTCGCACACCAGATGCAGGACATGTCCCCCTCCAATGGCGTATCCCGCCACCAAGGCAATCACCACCTTAGGCATCGATCGAATCAGGCGCTGCAAATCCAATACATTCAAACGGGGGACTCCCGCATCGTCAACGTAACCCGCTTTTCCCCGGACGCTTTGATCGCCGCCGGAACAGAAAGCGTACTTTCCATCGGTGTGGGGACCGGCCCCGGTGAGGAGAACAACACCAATTTGAGTATCTTCGCGGGCATCGGCAAAGGCATCGTAGAGTTCAAAAACCGTTTGAGGCCGGAAGGCATTGCGCTTGTGGGGACGGTTGATGGTAATTTTCGCGATGCCATCGGTTTTGTGATAAAGGATATCTTCGTAGGTTTTTGCCGTTTGCCAATCAACTTGCATAGGGGGTGCGATTGCGACTACAGTTTGAGCATTGTACGGCAAAAGGCGCGATCGTTCCTTATGCGAAAGCTTTACCCCAGCATCGAACCCTACCGCACGGGGACGCTGCAAGTTTCCGACTTGCATACGATTTATTACGAAGAAGCGGGCAACCCGGACGGTAAACCAGTGGTGTTTCTCCACGGTGGCCCCGGCGGCGGTAGCCTTCCCACCTACCGACAGTTTTTCCATCCCGATAAATGGCGAATCGTATTATTCGATCAGCGCGGTTGCGGCAGGAGTACTCCCCATGCGGAATTACGGGAGAATACCACTTGGGATTTAGTCGGGGATATTGAGAAACTGCGGAAACATCTGGGGATTGAAGAGTGGGTGGTGTTCGGCGGCAGTTGGGGAAGTACCCTATCGCTAATCTACGCCCAAACCCATCCCGATCGCGCTCAAGCGTTGGTGTTGCGCGGCATTTTCATGTTGCGCCCCAAAGAATTGCGTTGGTTTTATCAAGAAGGATGCAGCAATATTTTCCCCGATGCTTGGGAGGACTATCTCAAACCGATTCCAGAAGAAGAACGGGGGGATTTGATTGCGGCTTACCACAAGCGTCTCACCAGCGATGACGCGGACGTTCGGGCAGAAGCGGCCCGCGCCTGGGCGATGTGGGAGGGGAGAACGAGTAAATTATTGCCCGATCCTGGGGTCGCGCAAAAGTTCGGACAAGATCGGTTTGCAGAAGCCTTTGCCCGGATTGAATGCCACTATTTTGTGAATGGGGGCTTTTTCGATCGCGAAGACCAAATACTAGCCAATATCGATCGCATTCGCTACATTCCCACCGTTATCGTTCAGGGACGCTACGATGTGGTGTGTCCGATGGTGAGTGCGTGGGAGTTGCATCGCGCGTGGCGGGAGGCGGAGTTGGTTGTGGTTCCCGATGCGGGACATTCCATTAGCGAACCGGGGATTACCAGTGCCTTAATCGAAGCAACCGATCGATTTGTCAAGTTATAAATTTTGGCGTGTCGAGGCTTCAATATTGCTCGATCGTAACAGCGATCTCCGTTTTCAACGAATGACGTAATGTATGATTTCAATCTCGATTTGCAACTGAGTCCATCGATTTTGATGATTGCAATAAACTGCTTCGATACCTTCTCTTCATCGAAGAATCGATCGAATTGTTATCCTGAGTTACATCCTCATAGAG
>NZ_JADEXN010000126.1 GCF_015207075.1 Zarconia navalis LEGE 11467 | reverse complement strand
CGGGTGAGTGTCAAACCGACGATCCGTTACCGATTTGATTTTCCTGGCGCAGGTAGGCTTCGATAAAGGCATCGAGGTCGCCATCCATCACGTCGTTAAGGGCGTTAGTTTCTTCCCCCGTCCGCAAATCCTTCACCATTTGGTAGGGATGGAAGACGTAGTTGCGGATTTGGTTGCCCCAGGCGGCTTCTACCATATCGCCGCGAATATCGGCAATTTCCTGAAGTCGCTGTTCTTGAGCGATCACCAGTAACTTGGCTTTGAGCAAGGCGAGGGCTTTTTCCTTGTTTTGCAGTTGCGATCGCTCTTCGGTGCAGCGGACTGCCAATCCCGTGGGGAGGTGAACCACTCGCACCGCCGTTTCCACCTTATTCACGTTTTGCCCCCCTTTGCCCCCGGCACGGGAGGTGCTAATTTCCAAATCCTTTTCGGGAATTTCCAGGTCTTCTACTTCATGCTGGAGAATCGGCATCACCTCCACCCCAGTAAAGCTGGTTTGACGCTTCCCGTTGGCATTAAATGGAGAAATCCGCACCAGGCGATGGGTTCCTTTTTCACCTCGCAGGTAGCCGTAGGCGTAGCGTCCGGTAATCTCCAGCGTCACCGACTTAATTCCCGCTTCGTCCCCTTCCGAGAATTCGGTGGTTTTGACCTGATAGCCCTGGCGTTCGGCCCAGCGCGAGTACATTCGCAGGAGCATTTGCGTCCAGTCTTGAGCGTCCGTACCGCCCGCGCCAGCGTTGAGGGCTAGCACTGCCCCTCCTTTATCGTAGGGACCCGAGAGTAGTTTTTGGAGTTCCCACTGTTCCAGTTCGCGATCGAGCTTGTCGATGTTCTCTTTGGCTTCATCCAAAAGAGCGTCGTCGGATTCATCTTCGAGCAGTTCGAGGACGGCTTTGGCATCGTCGAGGGCACTGCACCATCCCTTGTACTGCCCGATGGAGGATTTGAGATCGTTGAGTTCTTGAAGGGTGGTTTGGGCGTGGGTTTGGTCTTCCCAAAACTCCGGTTGCGCTGCAATTTGCTCTAAATCTTGAATTTTTGCGCTCAGTGCCGGTAAGTCAAAGATAGTCCTGAGTTTTACCCAGGCGATCGGATAACACGGCCACTTCGCGCTTAATGTCTGTAACGTCCATAGCTAATATTTCGATAACGAGTTTTTGGATGGATTAACGTTCGATTCAAGACACCGATATATTTCAAAATTGTGACATATTCCGGCTGAGATCCCAATGAGTTGAGCTTTTCGATCTTTTCCAGCTCACCGATCCCGACGCCTAATGTTTTCCCGTCACGCTATACTGGCGTAGCGATCGAGCGATCTCTTCAACTTCAACTGGTTTGCTGATATAGTCGTTCATCCCCGCTTCCAAACATTTTTCCCGATCTCCGCGCATGGCATTTGCCGTCATGGCAATAATCCAAGGGCGCTCGAGAGCTTTCCACTCCCGGTGAATTTGGCGAGTGGCTTCAAAGCCATCCATTTGAGGCATTTGCACGTCCATAAACACAATATCGTAGGACTCGCGGCGCAACACCTCGAGGGCTTCTAGACCGTTGGTTGCTAAATCCGCTTGATAGCCCAAACGTTTGAGCATTCTCAAGGCTACTTTTTGATTGATTCGGGTATCTTCAACCAGCAGAATTCGTAAGGGAAGCTGCCGAGAAAAGGATTCATCGACGATACTAGGCGGTTTGGAAGTAGGCTCGAGCGGTTCGATCGCTTCAACGGCGATTTCGATGTCGAGATCGGTCCAAAAGATACTTCCTTTTCCAGGCTGGCTTTTGACATGTAAGGTACTACCCATCATCTGAATCAGTTTTTGGCTGATGGCAAGACCAAGTCCCGTTCCTTCATTGTTATAGCGAGGATTTTTAGCTTGCTCGAAGGGCAGAAAGATTTTTTGTAAGGATTCAGGCTTCATTCCAATCCCCGTATCTTCAATTTGGAAGCGAAGTTTGCGGTAAGATAAAGTGCTATTATTTAAAGCCGTCGCAGACCCAAGATTTTTCACGATAAAGGTGACACCGCCGGTTTCGGTAAACTTAATGGCATTTCCAAGCAAATTAATTAAAATTTGCCGCACTCTTTTTTCATCAGCATGAATCCCCATCGGTAGAGAAGAATCGGGCTGATAGCGAAAGAAGATTTTTTTTTGTTTAGCCCTCACTTGACAAATTTCTACTACCCGTTTTAGAAAATTTGCCAGACTAAATTTCGAGCGATCGAGTTCCATTTTCCCGGATTCAATTTTCGAGATATCTAAAATATCATTAATTAGAGTTAGTAAATGAGAGCCGGATTGATAGATAATATTAATATTATCTAGTTCTTCAGTGGGAATATTTGGAGAACTTAAAAGCATCTGAGAAACGCCGAGAATTCCGTTGAGAGGCGTGCGCAAATCATGGCTCATGTTAGTCAGAAATTCGCTTTTTGATTGATTGGCAGCATCCGCTTCTTGTTTAGCTAGCTGAAGTTGCCGAGTTAAATTTCGCAAGCGCAATTGAACGTTAATTCGAGCTAAAACTTCTTCCTGCTGGAAGGGTTTAGTAATATAATCTACCGCCCCAAGACTCAATCCTTTTACTTTATCGACCACGTCGGAAAGAGCCGTCATAAAAATAATGGGAATGTCTTTAGTCTTATCCCAGTCTTTTAGTCTAATGCAGGTTTCAAATCCATTAATTCCTGGCATCATGATATCGAGCAAAATGATGTCTGGAGCCGCTTTTTCGAGTTTTCTGAGCGCGCTTTCCCCATTTTTCGCGACGAGAACTTCAAAACCAGATTCGATGAGAAAATCTGATAAAACCTGAATGTTAGTGGGGGTATCGTCTACAATCAGTACTTGCGTTTTTTGAATCTCGTCCATTGTGGGTAGAAAAGTCGATAAATCTGTCTGAATGACACAATCGTATTCTCGATGAGCCCGATCGAAATTAAAGTTTTTGCATATGGGGTTCGATTAATTCTAATATTTCTTCATCTTCAAACGATCGAGCCAGATCCATGACCCGCTTTGTAAACGGCGCATACCGATCGTCTAATTCCCCGAGACGTTTGGCTTCGTGCTTGATGCGTTCGATATGACCGATTTGAGCGGCTTCGTACAGGGCGCTCATTTGGGTTGCCAGAGGAACCACTAGCTCAGATGTCTCACCTTCGATCGAACTGGGTGGCTTGGAGTCATTCTCTTCTAACTTACCCCCCCGATCGTAAATCCATTCCAAATCCAAATATTTTTGTAACTGTTCGAGCAATTGCGACTCCCGGACGGGTTTGGGGAGAAAATCGCTACAGCCCACCTCACAACTCTTTTGCCGATTAAAGTTAAAAACACTCGCACTCGATGCGATGACGATCGTCTCGGCGAGTTCGGGCAACTGACGAATCGATCGGGTCATCTCGAAACCATCCATCACCGGCATCACTAAATCGGCGACGATCGCGCTCGGCTGCCAGGCGATCGCTCGTTCCAATCCCTCCCGTCCGTTGCTAGCTTGTTGGATTTCAAACCCCAAAGGTTCGAGCATATCGATGAGAACCGCCCGGTTCGCTACCCGATCGTCCACCACGAGAATTTTACGTCGCGGACCCTGGTAACCAACAATCCCGAGGGTCGATCGTTCTATCTGAAGATCTTGCCACGATTCGGCGATGGGGAACTCGACCTCAAACCAAAATTTAGAGCCAACACCAGGAGTACTCTCAACATGAAGTTCGCTATCCATCATCCGCACTAGCTTTTGACCGATCGCCAATCCCAGACCCGTTCCTTCCACATTCTGTGGTTGGACTTCTCCTTGCTCGAAGGGTTGAAAAATCTTTTGTAATTGCTCCGGGGTCATGCCGATACCCGTATCTTCAACTTGAAAGCGAATTTTGACGCTCGATGCAGCCGAGCGGCTAGAGTCATTTTCAGCTACTAGATCGGGTATCTCCTTTGCGTTGGGAGACGAGTCGATTTCCCCCACCTTGAAGTTAACGCAACCGGTTTCGGTAAACTTGACAGCGTTTCCGAGTAAGTTGACAAGCACTTGGCGCAGTCGCTTTGGGTCTGAGCGAACCGCAGTTGGCAGGCGGTTGAGGGGTTGATAGCTAAAACCGATTTCTTTCTGTTCGGCTTTGATGCGGCAAATATCGCTCACCCCCACCAAAAACCGCTCAAAATGAAAATCTTCAGGGTGAAGTTCGAGTTTTCCCGCCTCGATTTTAGATAAATCCAAGACATCGTTAATCAGCGTCAGCAGATGAATGCCGCACTGTTCGACAATTTGGAGGCGGTCTAGCTGCTTGGGTGTTGCGACTTTATCTCGCTGCATGATTTGAGCGTAGCCCAAAATCCCGTTGAGGGGGGTGCGCAGTTCGTGACTCATATGAGCCAAAAATTCGCTTTTGGCTTGGTTGGCGCGATCTGCCACTTTCTTGGCATCCTGAAGTTCGGTCGTGCGTTCGCTCACCCGCCGTTCTAGTTCTTCGTTGGTATTTTGCAAGCGGGTAAAGGCAGATTGGAGTTGAGCGGCCATCCGATTAAAAGAGCTCGCTAGCTCCCCTAGCTCATCCGAGCGAACGAGTTTGACTCGACGCCCCCATTCCCCTTGGGAAAATTGCTTGGCCGCCGCGTTCAGTCGGCGAATCGGCTCGGTAATCCATTGTCCTGTCAGCAGCCCAACGTAGGTCGCCACCCCCAATGCCACTACACAGAGCATTGCGGTATTGACCGTATTTTGGCGAATCTGCTCCATGAAGTCGGCTTCTGGAATCACCACCACGCTCAGCCAATCCAAATCCCGATCGTCTTGGAGGGGAGTCACCCGAGCTAGGTAGGTTTGACCGTTGAGCTTGAAAGAAAAGTGCTTGGGGGTGAGAATTTGCGCTAGATTACCATCAATTTGGGCCAGTAAGTGGTTGGCTGTCCCTCGAATGAGTGGCTCTTGGCTGTAAATGGCTTGCCGTCGGACTTGTTGTCCCCCTTCGATGCGGAAGGGAGATTCGAGGACGGAACTGGCAATTAATTCGCCGGAGCGCTCGATAATAAATGCTTCTCCCGAACTGCCAATCTCAATCTGACCCAGAAAATCAGAAATTTGAGAAAGACTTAACTCGACACCCAAAACCCCCAAAAAGTCGCCCTCGGGTGAATAGACTGGAACCACCGGACTCGCGTAGAGAACAGCGGCTTCTACCTCTAAAAAGATCGGGCCCCAAGTCGGCTGGCCGGCGGCGACTGCAGCTCGATACCACGGTCGCTCCCGCGCGTCGTATTCTTTGCGACCCAGAAATTCGGTTCGCTCGCATTGGGCATTGAGTCCGTAAGTTTCCCTTTGACCGTTGGTTAGCTCGTCTTTTACCTTCGTGACGATCCGACCGTTTTTCAGGCGTTGAACGGCAATAACATGACCGTCTTCGTTCCCGAAAATGAGGTAATCGACTAAAGTCGGTTGTTGGACTTGCTTGAGGAAATAACACTGTAACCGATCGAAGTCTTGAGTCGTTAGGTTTTCACTCTCGATCGCTGCGAGGATGGTTTGATGGACGAGATAGGGTCGATCGAGATAAGTTTTGACTTGGGTTTCAATGCGATCGGTAATAGAGCTACCTAATTTTTCGATCAGTTCGTCAACGGCTCTACGTCCGCTGCGAAACGATAACCACCCGACGATTCCCACCACCGCAAAGATTTGCAACAGGAAGGGAACGACAATCGAAGTTCGCAGGGGAGTATGTCTGAAAAAGTTAGCCATCAAGCAGTGGAGAAAAGACTGTTCGGGTAAGATGTCGATGGATTCTTTCCCCGTTTTCAGATTCGCTCGCACGAAGAAAAGTCCGTCGGGGATTGTACGGCTACATCTATTTTGACATCCTCACCGCCGTAAACAAGCGGTGATTCCGCTCACCTCACGATGCGCGGTTTCTGTTTCAATGCACCTGCCCTGACAGATTTACTCTGTTCGGGTCTGACGGTCGCTCCACAGACTGACACGGCAAGCCCTGCCGCCAAAATATTTATACTCGCATTCACATCTCTGTCATGGGCTTGTCCACAACTTGGACATTTCCATTGGCGAATGTCCAGAGGCAATTTCTCAACAACGTGTCCGCAGTTAGAACACCGCTTAGAACTGGGGAACCAATAGAAGGTGAAATGTGAATATCGGTAAGCTGATGGACGTTTGTAAAGCCGTCCTTGCAGGACGGGGTTTTAGACCCAAGGAGTTTTGAAACAACCTTTCACGCGATCGAATTCAACTCAACGACCCTAAAACCGATTGGTGCGAGTGAGAGTTCGAGTTTCCCAAAAAATTTGTCGTTCCATACAATGCCATCGGAAGACAAAACAATGCCATCGGAAGACAAAGACATCTTTAAAATGTTAAGTATCTACCTAGACTTCGCTGCATCTTTTAGATAGATTGAAGTTTGCCCGTTGCGATCGCGTCTCCAAGACCGAGAAACCCAGCCGATTTGTCAATATGCCATCCGAACCCTCCGAGCAACTCCTTGCCCAAGAACTACCTCTCAATATTTTGCTGGCAGAAGATATTCGCGTCAATCAAAAAGTGGCTCTGAGAATGTTTAAACGGTTGGGATACGATGCCGATTTGGCAACCAACGGAAAAGAGGTTCTCGAAGCACTGCACCATAAATCTTACGATATCGTCTTCATGGACGTGCAGATGCCTCAAATGGACGGCTTTGAAGCCACTCGCGCGATTCGGGAAGAATGGCAAAACGACAGTCGTCCGTGGATTATTGCCATGACAGCGAATGCCATGCGCGGCGATCGGGAAAAATGCTTGGAGGTGGGAATGAACGACTACATTAGCAAACCCATTCAATTGGAAGCCATCAAGCAGGCATTACGTCAGTTCGGCGCGTTATCTTAATGACGCTCGAGAACGCGCAGAGGGTATAAAAGGGTATAGTCGTCTCCCCACTTCCCCTATCTCATAACAGCGCTTCTGCGGTTAGGATTGATGATAGGTAATTGCCAGCGCAAAATACGAATGGGTTGCATCGATCGAAAATTCTTATCGAGATCTAAGCTCGCTTTATTGAGTCTGCTCCTGTCGTTACTATCGCTCGGGATAGAGGAAGTGCGAGGACAATCGCAACCAACAATTGTGCCTACTTCCCCTGGAACGAGCCGAGAAACCCGATCGCTTGCCGGTGCGGTTCGTACGACGTGGCTCTGGTTGCCCTTCATCTGTAGCCTGGGCTATGGGAGCATCTTTTGGTGGCGTCCCCTATGGCTGCTGAAGCTCGACGATCGCCTCAGATCGAAGGGTATCCCAGTTCCTCTGGCCCATCATCCCCACGTTTTGGATGCTTGGGTTGAAATCCACCAAGCCTCCGTGGGGCGATGGTTTGAGTCTGAACAGTCCATCGTTCGCGCCTCTGACTACATCCCGATTCCCGTAACGCTCGATGGCAAGGAAATTGCCGAACTCACTCCACGAGATTTACAGCGGATATTTGCGCGTTCTGGTGGCTTTATCTCGATCGTGGGTGAAGGCGGTGCGGGTAAAACGGCTCTGGCAGCACAAATGGGACGATGGGCAAGTCATGCCGATCCTCAAACTCGCTCGAGTTCCCATCGGATGTTGCCGATTTGGTTCGATGAAAAATCAGAAGGCGATCGGTCTCCCATCGATGAAATCTGCGATCGACTTCAAGGGGCAACGGCAGAAGCCATTTCTCCCAAACTGGTAGAATCTCTGTTGCGTCGATGCCGTATTTTACTGGTGAGCGACGGCGTCTCGCAAATAGAGGAGAGCCGGCAATTTTCCATGATGCGGGTGGTGACATCGCGCTCCCTCGCGGCTGTGGAAAAATTTTCCACCACCTGCATCGAGCTACTTCCCCTTCGCGGCTACTCGCTGGCTAGTTTTATCGAGAGCTACCTCCAAGAGCTCCAGAAGCGCCATCTTTTTGACGATGAGGAATTTTTTGAAATTTGCCAGCATCTATGCAGTTTTGTTGGCGATCGCCAGATTACACCGTTATATGCGAAGTTATACACCGACTGTGTCATTGCCCATCGGGAAAGGCAAACCGTCGATCGCAAGCCGGAAAATATCCCCGATTTGATGCTCGATTATCTCGATCGACGGGACGGGCAGTGCGAAAGCCCCCAGCATTGGCCGCATTCGACCCTTCATCGCCGCGTTGAAGCCTTGGCATGGGAATGCCTCAAACAAACTTACCAACCCACTTTCGTTGCCGAACGCGATGCGATCGCCGCTCTGGCTCAATGCAACGGCGGAAACGAGCAACGGGCTAAAGCCTTTCTAGAGTACCTGATTCAGGACTTAGTCCTACTCGAAAGGCGACCGAAAACGGGAAAAGTGGGCTTTATCTGTTCGCCTCTGGCAGAATATCTCGCCGGATTGTATATTGTCGATCGCTACGGGGAGGATGAGGCAGCGTGGCGGGAATTTCTCGATACGGTCAAACACCGAGAAGGAAATCCTGGTGAGATTCGCGACTTTCTCCTCGCCGCGCGCGACTGTGCCATTGTCCGGCAAGCTAAAATCGACCTCCCTCAATGGTTACCAAAACGGTTGGGCGAACGCGCGGGTTTAGATCCGACTCTCCTGAGAACAGCCCAGCTCAAGCACCATATCCGAGAACTGATCGCTCAACTCGCCCTGCCCGATACGCGTCTTCGCCAACTAGCCGCCGATCGGTTGGGGCAAATGGGAGCGCGAGCGGGCGCAGCGGTTTCCGCTCTGATGGAAGCTCTCGACGATGAAGACGAGCGGGTGCGCATTCAGTCCTCGGTAGCTCTTGGTAATATTGGGGTTGAGGCGATTCCGGCATTGGTTAATGCCTTTAAAAAGGATAACAAAGAGGTGCGATCGGGCGCGGCATTTGCTCTAGAACGGATGGGAGCCGTCGCGATTCCGGGTCTGGTTGCAGCTCTCAAACTCGAAGATAGCGATGTTCTCTCCGGCACGGTATTTGCCCTAGAACGGATGGGAACGACTGCGATTCCGACCCTGATCGAGGCTCTTAAAAAGGGAGATAATAACGTTCGCGTCCTCGCCGCCATCGTTTTGGGTCGAATTGGTTCCCCAGCCGTCGAGGCTCTGGTGGAGGCATTCCAAACTGGCAATGCTGCCGTGCGCCACCATGCAGCCAATGCCTTGGGCAGTATGGGGGCAGAAGCGAGTGCAGCAGTGCCCGCATTTGAAGCCGCCCTTCTCGATCGGGATAAAGAGGTGCGATCGAGTGCGGTTTTCGTGCTCGAACGGATCGGGGCAGCGGCCGTTACCGCTCTTCAAAAAGCCCTCGCTCACGAAGATTGGCTCGTTCGCCGCAATGCTGCCGACGCCCTCGGACGCATTGGGACTCAGGCAAAAGCTACGATTCCCGACTTGGAAAAAGCCTGTGGCGATCGCGATCGGTACGTTCGAGAAGCGGCCGTTGAAGCACTCCGACTGATTCAAGTCCCCCATCGGGAAGAAGCATAGATTTCCCAAACACAACTCACGATCGATAAAAAGGCAAATGGGTAAGCCAGCCCATTATTATTTTGCGTTATATCGAGAGAAATTCGATCTTTTCTGGAAGGTTGAAGATGGTCACTGTAGAGTCGATTTGGATTGAGGTGGAAACACCATCGAATATAAAATCCCTTCCAATCCCGAATGAGCGTGAACGACCGGGCCTCGGTTTGTCATGCCGAGTTTCTGTGCCAGTTTCAAACTAGGAATATTCTGGGCACTGGCATAAGCGCGCACTTCACCAATTCCAGAGGCAACAAGCGCCTCTAATAAACCTTGCATCGCCTCGATCGCGTAACCTTGGCGGCGATCTCCGGGATTGATGCTGTAGTAACATTCCACCACATCGTCTTCGTAGGGGGAAAAGCCGCAAGAACCGACATATCGATCGGTTTCGGCTAGGGCAATGGCATAGGCATGGACGGGGTTTTCCGAATCGTAAGCCGACACAACGTAATTAAACAGTTCCGTTGCGCCGGATTCGGTTTTTTGAGCGTCGTCGAAGGCTAGATATTGGGTAGACTCGCCATCGAGCATAAATTCGAGGTACGCGGGTAAATCTGATGGCTGGAACTTCCGTACTACCAAACGTTGGGTACGAAGGGGTAATGAAATGTTCATCGTGAAATACTGAGGGTGCACGATTGCTTGTCATGGGACTACTACATTTTTAGGAGCGCGATCGCTCGATTATGCACTTGCCTCACCCAACGTTCTATCTAAAATTCCATCTAAAATTCGATCGGCCCCGAAGCGGACGACATCGGTACAGGGAAGCCCGGTTTCGTCTTCCACTGCCGCGATCGCATCTCGGGCGCGCTCTTCGTCGTAACGGGCGGTATTCAGGGCGATCGCAGCCACTTTCGATGGATGCAGCATTCCCCCCGCCCGCGCCACGGTTTCGTAGAGTTGAATAATGTCGGGTAGGGGGGGAATATCGATATGGGGTTGGCGGTAAATTGAGGTTTGTCCGGCGCGATGCACCAATACCAAATGGGTGGGTTGGGTGCCGCGAATTAGAGGCAACGTCGCCGTGGAACCGGGGTGAACTAAAGAACCCTGGCCTTCTACCACCAGTAAATCTCGATCGCCTCCGGCATTCATCACCAATTGTTCTACTGCCCCGGCCGCAAAGTCCACCCGCACCGCATCCAGGGTCACCCCTTCTCCAGAAATCATCAATCCCGCTTGTCCGGTGGCCAAAAACTTCGATCGCAACCCCCGTCGCCGCGCCGCCCGAGCGATTTCCAAACTTGCCGACAT
>NZ_JADEXN010000125.1 GCF_015207075.1 Zarconia navalis LEGE 11467 | reverse complement strand
GATGGGGGAGAGTTTGTAGGGGCAAAGCATTTGAGCGATTAATTATGAGTCCAACGAAACTTAGACTTCCAAATGCTTCGCCCTCTTCGGGGGAGAGGGGGAGATGGGGGGATAGTTCGATCGCACTAAGAGATAATGGCGGGTTCGACGCGGGTTCCGGCCCGATTCGGCATCGTACTGACAAAGATGCGATCGCCTTCTAATCTGACATCAAACGTCGGAATCCGCTCGTGAAAGGGAGGCGGCGACGCGCCGCAGTCTGGCAAATATTGGTAGCCGTGCCAGGGACAGGTGATGCAGCCGTCCACGATTTTGCCTTCCCCTAGCGGGCCATTTTGGTGCTGGCAGACATTGGAAACCGCCGAGATTTTGCCGTCGTATTTGAAAATAGCGACCCGTTCTGAGGCGATCGTCACAATTTTGGCACGGGACTCGGGAATCTCGGAAATTCGCCCCACTTCAACAAAGCCATCGACGGCGGCAGGCAGAGTCATCTTGTCCCGCTGCACTTCCCGATACCCGGCCACCAGATGCAATCCCACGATCCAAACCATCCCGGCAAATACCATCAGGGCAAGTGCGGGATGTTTATTGGTTTGCAATGCCCCGAGAACCACGTGCCCCACCAGAAGACCGTAGGCGAGGTAAACCCCCATGTGCAGCGCCTTCCAAACCGGTGCGGTGAGATTCGCCAGCCAAAAATCGTGGCTGGTGGCCGCCATCAAAAACAAGATCGACAGCGCCCCCGCACCGAGAAACTCGAAGGGAAAGAGAATAAAGTCACCGTAGTGGCTATTGCTGACAAACAAGCTCACCAACGGGTCGAGGTTGCCGAAGTCGTGATACCAAGTCAGAGCACCGTCAAACTCCCAAGGGAAGCGGGATAGCTCGATCCCGATCGCCTCTAAAGAATCTGAGAGTTTCAACCCCGCCACGTGAATTAAGGCCAGGAAAAACATCGTGACTCCCATGTGCCGTCGATTGAACAGCAGCGGCAGAAATTTGGGGCTGAGACGACTCAAAGGACCGATGGAGAGAATCACGTGGAGTAGAACGAACGCGGCAGAACCATAGGCGCGAATGCGAACCCCGCGAACATCGAGGTCAGTACCGAGATGCTGCGTTAGGGCCATGAACCCCCAGAGATAGAGACCCACGGTGGTCAGTAAGATGACATCGTAGATAATTTTTTGTCGATTCCACTGAATCGCTTTGTAACCAACGCTCATGATGAATTGAGAATTAATTGGAGGCTAATGTCAATGGCAAGGCGGCAATGAGGGTTTTTTGACCTCGGCTGTAGAAAATGAGGTGTCCGTCTTGGCCTTGAATGGATGCCGGTAGGGGAAAGCGGCGGCGACTGGTGCCAGACAACTGTCCCAACAGCACGGCATTCTGGCTAATGGTTTGGGTTGGGGTTGCATCCTCTGCGGCTTCGGGAGGACGATCGCCTGCTTGCCAATACACCAGTACGTTCGCATACTGGAGCGATCGAACCGGTTGCACTTCCAGAAAAGCCGCACCTCCCGAGGCGGCGATCGTTTCGGCAAATACTTCAATACCGTCTCCAGATATGCGTTGCGCGCCATCGGGCGGCGTTGCAGTCCGATCGTCTGTGGCAAAGTTGGCGATTGCAAATAGCTCGTCAACGGATTCGTTCACCACGGGGATAGTCGGCCGCCACAGCAGCCCCGCTAAAAAGACAAGCGATAGGGTGCAAGCGAGTACCACGGAGGCGTAAAAGTGGGTTTTGCGTCGAGATAAAATCATACCGAACCTCCTTCCACGGGCTGATGGCGAGCTGCTGCAATGCGATGGGCGTTGCGCTCGGTGGGACGTTGTTTGCCCCGAATCAGTCGAGTGACGAACATCGGCCAAAATACGCACAGCCCCGGCAGGATAACCAGTCGAAATCCGATGTTCCATCCCGCTGCATCGGAGTCAACCCGTTGAATGAAAAAGATGACAAATACCGCTGAAAATAACAACCCGGCATATATGTAAGCTCGCACTGCATTGATGAGAAACTCAACGACAGTCACGCCAAGACCATCCATAATTATCTATCCTTATCGATCGCAATTTATAATGACATCAAGTCCAGGAAATTCATCCTCCTTTGAGATTTTTGGAGTTGACTCTTTTGAGAGTAACGCTCAATATTTTGTCAGACATCATCGCCGTTTCAATAAAATGATTATGATGCTTTTTTCTGAGTGCTGTCTGAGTCTACCTGAAGCGGAGTGGTAGAGAAGCATGAAGCCCGTCTGATAATTTATATTGACTTAGGCATGAGTCGTTACTCTCAAACCCGATGAGACACGATACTCGAACAAGCACGATTCGTTCCCGAGAAAATCATTGATGACGACAATGTCAACTTGAAGCGAACGAAAAACTTTGATTCGAGCGACTTGGGTGCCCAACCTACACTTATCGGCGGTACCTACCTCGATGGCGGTAACTGAGGTCAACCCAAGCAAACGGCGATCGTCCGAACTCGATCCGTCTTTCCATCACCCACCAATGGCACATCCAAATCGATCGTTGAATGCTCGGTGGAGTTCTCGATCTCGAGCAAAAGGTGGGCAAAATCGCCCACCCCACAGGAGATTTTGAACGATCGTAAGAGATACAAACCGATCCAAAATCCAAAACGGTTTTATGCCTAAATTAGGCCCCTTCGCGCAACTTATCTAACACGCTGCGATCTTGCAGGGTGGACGTATCCCCTGTTATTTCCTCTCCCGCAGCCAGATTGCGCAACAAACGGCGCATAATTTTGCCCGACCGGGTTTTGGGCAGATCGTCGGAAAAACGAATGTCACCCGGACGGGCGATCGCCCCAATTTCACTCACCACGTGCTGCTTGAGGGTTTTTTCGAGTTCCTCACCCGCCGTGTAATTGCTTTCGAGGATGATAAACGCCACCACGCTTTCCCCCTTCAAGTCGTCGGGTTTGCCCACCACGGCCGCTTCTGCCACGGCCGGGTGAGACACCAACGCCGACTCGATTTCCATCGTCCCCAGGCGATGTCCCGAGACGCTAATCACATCGTCCACGCGCCCCATCACCCAGAAGTAACCATCTTCGTCGCGACGGGCCCCATCGCCAGCAAAGTAGACGTACTTCCCGTCTTTGGGGGGAATATGTTCCCAATAGCTGCGGCGGAAGCGATCGAAATCCCCATAAACCGTCCGCATCATACTCGGCCAGGGGTGCTTGACAACTAAGTAGCCCCCTTCGTTATCGCCGACGGAATTCCCGTCCAAATCCACCACATCGGCAATGATACCCGGAAAGGGAAGGGTCGCCGAACCGGGTTTGGTGGGGGTTGCCCCCGGCAGCGGTGTGAGCATAAAACCTCCCGTCTCCGTTTGCCACCAGGTATCGACAATGGGACAGCGTTCGCCGCCGATGACTTGGTGATACCACATCCAAGCTTCCGGGTTGATGGGTTCTCCCACCGTTCCCAAAATCCGCAAGGAGGATAAATCCCGTGCTTTAGGCAACGCTTCCCCCATCTTGATAAAGGCCCGAATCGCAGTGGGGGCTGTATAGAAAATCGTTACCCCGTATTTTTCCACCACATCCCAGAAACAGCCGGGATTGGACGGGCGGGGAACCCCTTCGTACATCAGCGACGTTGCCCCATTGGAAAGAGGACCGTAGACAATGTAGCTGTGTCCGGTAATCCAGCCCACATCGGCGGTACACCAATAGACGTCGGTATCTTTGAGATCGAAAGTCCATTGAGTGGTCATGTGAGTGTAGAGGTTGTAGCCGCCGGTGGTGTGGACGACACCTTTAGGTTTGCCAGTACTGCCGCTGGTATAGAGGATAAACAGCATATCCTCGCTGTCCATGGGTTCGGCGGGGCAGTCGGCGGAGGCGGTCTGCTGCAAATCGTGCCACCAGCGATCGCGTCCCGATTCCATATCTATGGCTTCTCCGGTACGTTTGACCACCAAAACATTGGTGACGCTGGGGACGGCATCGTTGGCGAGGGCTTTATCCACTTGGGCTTTGAGGGAAACGATCGCATCTTTGCGATAGCCACCATCGGCGGTAATCACCAGCTTGGCTTCCCCATCGCTGAGGCGATCTCTTAAGGCTTCGGCGCTGAACCCGCCAAAAACGACGCTGTGAACGGCCCCGATTCGAGCGCAGGCGAGCATGGCGATCGCCGCTTCGGGAATCATGGGCATATACAGTCCCACTCGATCGCCCTTCGTCACTCCCAACTGCTTGAGAACGTTGGCCATCTGGCACACTTCCCGGTGTAATTGGGCGTAGGTTAGCGTCCGAGAATCTCCCGGTTCTCCTTCCCAGATGAGGGCGGCTTTATTTTTACGCCAGGTGGTGAGGTGACGATCGAGACAATTATAGGAGATATTGATTTTGCCACCTACAAACCACTTGGCGACGGGAGGTTGCCAGTCGAGTATGGTATCCCACTTCTCGAACCAATGAAGTTCTCGTTCGGCAAGTTCGGCCCAAAATGCAGCCGGATCGGCAGCGGCGCGATCGTATATTTTTTGATACTCCTCTATACTTTGAATTCGGGCATCTCGGGAGAATTCGGCATTAGGGGAGAAAGTTCGTTTTTCTTGAAGAATAGATTCGATCGTCGGTTGAGACATAATTCGCAATGTAATCGGTGTTACTATTCAAAACTATTGTCCCCTCGCGCGCGTCCAGTCTAATGTTTATTTTCGTTGTCTGGTTTACCGAACCAGACAGTAGGTATCCCACAAATTGTGAGAGTCAATCTAAATAATATTGTCAACATTTGTTAATAAATTATAAAGGTTTTGTATGTTTTTTAGATTGTGGAGTGTCTCATCGATGAGACACTCCGTTAAATCTCGTAGGAGATCGGATTTCGATCCCACTGATTCTAAAATCGGAAAAAAGCGATAA
This sequence comes from Zarconia navalis LEGE 11467, assembly GCF_015207075.1. Lineage (GTDB taxonomy): Bacteria > Cyanobacteriota > Cyanobacteriia > Cyanobacteriales > Geitlerinemataceae > Zarconia > Zarconia navalis. The sequence continues at coordinate 5,855 of NZ_JADEXN010000125.1, read as the reverse complement.
ATTAGTCTCCAGGGGGAATAAAGTGCGGGTAAAAAATAGGTACACTTAGAGTAAGATATTTAAAGTACGAAGGTAATAGCGTTCCGGATCTGTGTTTATACGCTCTTGGCAATAATCGGGAGAACGCGCTAGAGAAAGGAAGCAGCTCACTTGAGGGAAACTTACAATCGTCGCGGCGTGCTGCTTTACGACCGGGATTAACAAGAGTATAAGCAGTAGACCGGCAGACTCTAGTGTGAAATTCACGCACAAACTAAAAAGAGCGATCGGGGTGTCATTCGCTCCGATTGTATTGGGTGCTCTACAACAACCAAACTCTTGACCGGACAAACTCAATAACTCGAAGGAGAGCGTCCCCATTCGGGGTATCAGGCTCCCATCGTTAACTCCCAGGCAAGGCAACAAACTCGTGCTGAGAACATAACATTTGGTGACATGGTGTTTAATCAGACTCAACCGATCTCTAAACTGGGAGAGGTTTGCATTGTGGAACGACAACAACAACTCGATCGGTTGCATCAACTTTTACTCCAGAGCGATCGGGGTCAGTTTATTGCGCTGGTGGGTCCAAGCGGTATCGGTAAAACCGAGTTGGTCAAGCAATACGTTCAGCAGCATTTTAACGATTATCCCGGAGGAATTTGCTGGTTGAGCGCAACACCGACCCTACCCTTTGTTGCCGAGATTCTCCAATTCGCTCGCTTGCGAATGCGCTTGAGTATCCCACACCAAGAAGACGGAAATCTGCTGAGTCTCTCCCAGCAGGTAGAGTGGTACTGGCGACATTGGAGTCCTTCGACGGGAGATGTGCTGGTGGTGGTCGATGAAGTCAGCGATTTAGACCGCTGTCGGCAATTTTTCCCCACAGCCCAACGCTTTCACGTGTTGATAACCACCCAACTCGATACCCTCGACGGTCAGTTCGCACAGCTTCTCCTCGAGCGACTGTCGCTTGAGGAAGCACGAGAATGTTTGATGGAGCAAGCGGGAATAGAAGCACTCTCACCAAAGATGGGTTCCCTATCGGATCTCGATCGACTGTGCGAAGAGTTAGGGAATTTTCCCCTGGCTTTAAATTTAATGGGTCGGTATTGGGGGCAACACCCGAAGCTACCCATTTGCGAACTTTTAGGGCGGCTGCATACTCAAAAGCTCCTCGATGGCGTTCGCATTCGCATCCCAGATTGTAAAAACTTGGCAGTCCGAACGGTATTCGAGCTGAACTGGGATACTTTAACGCCGATCTCGCGACAAATCGCTCAAGTCCTTAGCTTGTTCGCATCGACCCCCATCGTTTGGTCTTGGGTGAGGGCGATCGCCGAAGTGCTGAATTGGCCTTTAGAAGAAGTCGATCTCGCCAAAAAACAACTCGAAGTTACCAAAATTATCGACGCTCAAGATGATGGCGGATATTACTACACGATTCATCCCCTGATTCGAAAGTGCTTGCAAGCCAAATTCGATCTACTCAGGAGCGATCGGGCGATCGCTCTCCAGCAAACTGTGGCCCGAGCCATTTCGAGCAGTGCCCAAGATATTCCCCAGTCTCCCCATCCGGCCGATGTCGCACCGTTTGAATTGACAGTTCCCCATTGGGTGGAAGTTGCCGAAAATCTCACTCCCGTCCTCACAGATGGAGATCTGACCTGGCCGTTTATCGGACTGGCTCGGTTTTATGCGGGTCAGGGTCTGTACGAACTTGCCCAACCTTGGGGAGAAAAATGCATTCAAGCCGTCACCAACCAACTGGGTCGAGAGCACCTCGATATTACCAGCAGCTATAACAATCTGGCCTATCTTTATAAGTCTCAAGGACGCTACCAAGAAGCCGAACCCCTCTACGTGAAAGCTCTAGAATTGCGAAAACGCATTCTTGGCGAACAGCATCCCGACGTGGCAACCAGCTATAACAACCTGGCTTCGTGCTACTACGCTCAAGGTCGTTTCCGAGAAGCCGAACTCCCTTATGCCAGAGCGCTAATGTTGCGAAAGCGCATTCTGGGGGACAAGCATCCCGACGTGGCAACGAGTTACAATAACCTCGCCTCTTTATACTACGCTCAAGGACGTCTGCGAGAAGCCAAGCGTCTTTACCAAAAGGCTTGGGAGTTGAGTCGAGACACGTTGGGTTCCCAGCACCCCAAAACCAAAATTTTTCACGAAAATTGGAAAATCTTTCAGTCTCAGTCCAAAATTGGGGACATGTGGCTTGAAAAAGCGGGTCTGTTGTGGCTGGCGATCGTCCTATTATGGGTCGCATTTTCTGTGGTTCGGTAGACCGCGATCGACGATCGCCCGTGGCGACTAAACCCAGCCATCGCATTTCGTGCTAGCATCGAAAGATGCTCGTCAGTGGTACGGATAGTTCTTACGCTTCATAAAATCTTAGTTGCCATCGATCGCTCTGCTATCGGCGAACAAGTCTTGCAAGAAGCCTTGCCTCTTGCAAAAGTGGCGGGCGCTGAAATAATGTTGTTGCACGTGTTGAGTCCTGAGGAATCCACCTGTCCGCAACTGCTGCCCTCAACCTCTCTCCTGGGCGGTTACACCGAACTCACAACCATCGGAGTAGAGAATTTTCGCTCCCGATGGGAGCAGTATGCAAACGAATGTCTCGAAATGCTGCAATCCTATCTTGACGAAGCGACCGCTGCTGGGGTGAAAGCGCAATTCCATCAAGTTGTTGGTAGTCCGGGACGTACGATTTGTGACTGTGCTGCGACTTGGAATGCCGATACGATCGTGATGGGACGACGGGGACTGTCGGAACTGTCGGAGTTATTTGTGGGAAGTGTGAGTAACTATGTGGTTCACCACGCTCTTTGTTCGGTTTGGATCGTTCGATCGTAGTCGATACAAGCACTCAGAAATCGTTACAATTTTTGACAATCTTTGAAAGAGTCGCTCCCACGCAGATTTTCTTGGGGATGCTAATTCGTACTCAATGAAGGACGAGGATGATTTTGTTAGGGTACGGGAGAGTCTCCAGTCCAAAAGTCGGGGTGCGATCGTTCGCTTTGGGGGAAAGCTGCGAATGATTCGCCAAGAATTGTCCGAGACGTGTTAAAACTGGAGAAGTTCGATCGAACGAGTATTTATACCTAATCTTCTCTATACAAAACGTCCTATGAGTTCAGTAACTGTTGATAGAAGTTCTTGCGTACTAGTGGTTGAAGCCGATGAAACCCTGGCTCAAAATGTTAGCCTAGATCTCAAATCCTCCGGTTATTCTCCCATCGTGGCGCGGGATGCCAACCATGGCTTGCATCAAGTCGAAGAACTGCAACCGGGCTTGATTGTCGTCGAACGGACCCTTTCGGGGGAGTCGGGATTGTGGCTGTGCGATGTTTTACGGAAACAGGGAAATCGAGTTCCCGTTTTGGTGATGCTGACCAACGATAGCGTTGACGAACGAGCGGCTTGTTTGGGGGCTGGGGCTGACGACTACCTTCTCAAACCCTATCAAACCGATCGATTTCTCCAATTGGTCAAATTTTACCTCAAACCGAATACCCAAGAAGCCGATCGATTGCGCTTTAGCGACTTGATTCTAGATGTATCCACTCGTCAAGCTTTTCGCGACGATCGCACCATCGATTTGACAATGAAAGAATTCGAGTTGCTCAAATTTTTGATGGAACATCCAGGGCAAGTTCTAACCCGAGAACAGATATTAGAAAATGTCTGGGGTTACAACTTTATGGGCGAATCCAACGTCATTGAGGTCTACGTTCGCTACCTGCGCTTGAAAATCGAAGGCGAAAGTCAAAAACGACTGATTCAAACCGTGCGTGGTGTGGGATATGTCTTACGAGAAAGCTAAAAGAATAAATGGCGATGCACGCTCGATTGAGAGCTGAGTTTCGTCAAGTTCTATCGCACTATCCTGGCCGAATCGACCGCGACCTGTAATAGATAGTGCAAGGGTTCGCCAGTAACTCGATCTTCGAGTAACTCGATCGCATCTAATGTTGTCCGAACCGATGAGATCGAGCGCTGATGTACCCAAATCCAGGTTTGCCTTTTGCCTTCGAAATCGCGAAGGGGAGACGCTGTGGCATGGTGAGGGGAAGAAACAACAGAAGGGAAAACAGGGAGATTCGGGGACGCAGTGACGGAGAAAATCGCCACGGGTCACCGTTTATCGTCTAGCGGGTGGCATCATCAAATCCTGAAGGCTGTAGCTTTTTGAAAGAGAGAAATTGATGTCGATCGCAAAATCCACTCAACCCACATCTATTGGGGGATTATATGCTGACTCGCCCAGGAGGCAGATGCTCTTTCCCCTCCAACACATGGCGGTGGTGGCTCGAATTGCTGGGAATTTATCTCGCGTTCGGGTTCGGCAAACCTTTGCCAATAGGAGCGATCGTTCTCTAGAGGCCACTTATATCTTTCCCTTACCCTGTGGGGCTGCTGTCGATCGTTTGCAAGTTCGGATTGGAGAGCGAACGATTTCGGGTCGGATCGAAAAACGAGAAACCGCCTACAAAATTTACCAACAAGCCAAACAAGAAGGACGCACGGCAGGATTGCTCGAACAAGAACGAGACAATATATTCGCGCAATCGATCGCCCATATTAGACCGGGAGAACAAATTGAAATCGACCTATTGTATACCGAACTCCTGCGCTCGGAGGGCGCAGAGTGCGAGTTTGTCTTCCCAACGGTCGTTGGGCCGCGCTACATTCCCGGTAGATCGATCTCGTCGGGAACCCTCGATACGGAATTGGTTCCCGATGCCTCGCGGATTTGCCCGCCCATTAAGCCCTTCGACATCCCTTCTCTGAATCGTCTCGATATCAAGATCGAAATCGATGCCGGACTTCCCATCGACGATGTGCGATCGCCCTCCCACGATATCGACATCGAACGGCACGGACATCTCGTGCGAGTGCATCTGACCGCCGGAGATACCATTCCCAACCGAGATGCGATCGTTCGCTATCGAGTTGCCGGTACCGAAACTCGCTCGTCGGTTTTGACCCAAGCTGACGAGCGAGGGGGACATTTTGCCCTCTACTCGATTCCAGCCTCGATCTATTCTCGCGAGGATATTTTTCCCAAAGATGTGGTGTTTCTTATCGATACGTCCGGCTCCCAAATGGGCGATCCTTTAGAGAAATCCCAAGAATTGATGTGTCGTTTTATTCGCGGTCTTAACCCCGAAGATACGTTTACGATTATTAATTTTGCCGATACGGCCAAACAACTGTCCCTCGCGCCGCTAACGAATACACCCATGCATTGCGAGCGGGCGATCGATTACATTCAGAACCTGCATGCTTACGGGGGAACGCGAATGCTCGGCGGCATTCGCGCGGCGATCGAGTTTCCAGAACCGCAACCGGGACGATTGCGCAGCGTGGTGATGCTGAGTGATGGCTACATTGGCAATGAATGCGCGATCCTAGCTGAAGTTCAAGACAAATTACAACCGGGGAATCGCCTGCATACCTTCGGTGTTGGGAGTTCTGTGAATCGGTTTCTCATTGAAGGATTGGCTCGGGTGGGACGGGGAATTTCGCGGGTGGTGCGTCCGGACGAACCGACGGCTGAGGTTGCCGAGACATTTTTTCGCCAAATTAACAATCCGGTGCTGCGGGATATCGAGGTCTGCTGGCACGGGGAGGGAGAGAGTCCGCAGATTTATCCGGAGATCGTCCCGGATTTATTCGATCGGCAACCGTTGACGATCTTCGGACGCAAAACAGATCGGCGACCGGGAACGTTGCAAATTACCGGCACGACTCCCAGCGGAGAGCGCTACGAACGACAGTTCGGCATCGGTTTCGAGACTGGGGGAAACGAGGCGATCGCCCAATTGTGGGGGCGATCGCGCATCGAACATCTC
>NZ_JADEXN010000124.1 GCF_015207075.1 Zarconia navalis LEGE 11467 | reverse complement strand
CTCCCCTGCCACTGCCCCCGACAGTCCCGAGGCAGCTTGGGCATCTCCCCCGTCATTGGGTGCTAAATCCCAGGTGGTATGGGCGAAGGTCAGTCCCCGAAAGTACAGAAACTCCACAAAAGTGCCCGTTTCCGGCATTCCCCGCAGCCGTAGCACTTGGCGCAAAACCGGTGCAACGACCTGTACTTGGGTCATGTCCTCCCCCGGCAGCGGCGAGTAATACAAAACTCCCGTTTGCCGATTCAGATACCATTCGCCGGGAGTATCGAGCAATTCTAAGGCATTTTCCACGTAGTATCGCGCCAGTTGCTGAGTTCCCTTCGTTTCCGTCATCCGACGACGAGTGGTGCGGGTAAAGGTGACTAAATTCTGGGTTTCATCAACGCTGGCAACGGGCAAGCGGACGCTCACCCAAGTATGCAGCAATACCACTTCCACATCCGTTAAATTCTCCCAAGCCCGAATTTCTCCCGGACGAAACTCGAAGCGATTCTGCCCGTCGTTACCGCTGGTGTCCGGGGTGACATCTGGCAGTCCGGCGATGGTCAGGAATCCTTGGTTTGGATACCGGGCGCGAGATGCGCGGCGATCGTCCACCCAAAGTTGCCGAAACCGCCATTCACCTTCAGCGACCTGTGGAATTTGCGCCATTTGCAACGATCGCCCTTCCAGTTCCGTTGCCTGCCAGTTGGTTACGAGTTTGCCGCCGCTGACGATCGGGATTTCACCGGTATAAGCACGCCACGTCACCGGAGACTGTGCCGTTCCCGAGTCTTCTGGAGTAAAAGTTAAAGAGGTCTCGAGAAAGTAGGTTCCCCCGCGCACCCAAACGGTAATCGGGTGTGGGAGTCCTTGCTGCCGCTTGAGTTGGCGAATTGCAGCTTGTGCTTTGCCCAAGGTTGCGAACGGGCCATCACTTCGCCAGTCGTTTGGAGTGGCCAGTTGACCGGACCAAGCATCGTTGCCACTGGGGGAAACGTAAAAATGAGTGGGTTTGCGGAGGGTGGGAACGATCGAACTTCCCATACAACGAGGGAGAAAACGGGCAACTAACCCACTTCCTCCCATCCAACTTAAAAACTGGCGACGATTTACCGCTGACATTCACTTCACGAGCGCTTTTTCAGCCCACATACTACCGGCGTGGATGCGATCGTGGGTGAGGGTTCTAGATCGTTATGTTTTTGGATCTGCCGGGTCTCACTCCACTTTTTCGATGACGATCGTCAGTCGGGCCACCAGCGCGCCAATGGCACCGATCGCTGCTAAAATTGGCGCGATCGTTACCGCTAAAGCGCCGCCTACTAATCCGACGGTAAGGGGAATTTCGAGTAGCGTTTTTCTCGACTCATCCTTAATGATAATTCGTCGGATATTACCTTGATGAATCAATTCTTTTACTTTGCTAACCAACGTATCTCCGCTGACTTGAAACTCCTCGACGCGAACTTTGTGGGGGATTTGTTGAACTTCGGGATCGAGAGGAGGAGGATTAGGCGTAGCAATGGGTTCTTGGGGGAAATCTACAGGTTCGCTCATGGGTAATATTTTCTATGTATTGATACTGAGATCGATACTTTATATGATAATTTCAAATCTCAAACCCGACCGTTACGGGTTTCCCACCCGAGGTAAGGAGGTCGATCGCTTATCTTCGCGCACGCGACCGTACCATCGCAGCAAAACCCGACCCAATCGTCCGGAGTTGTGGCGCACGCTGCCGGTAACTTCGTCTTCGGCCATAATATCAGCCCGCACCACCTGCCGTCCTAACTTTTCCACCGCATCTCGATCCAAGTCTACGGGATGGCATTGCTGCTGGGCGTAGCGAATCAACGCTCGAGCCGAGGGACTATCTTTCTGGACGAGAACGGCGTCGAACAAGCGTTTGTTACCGCACGATCGATCGATCGCCCGAATGTGCTCGGAGACGCTGTAGCCGTCGGTTTCCCCCGTCTCAGTCATGATATTGCAAGCATAGATTTTCGGCACTCGAACCCGATCGATGGCTTCGACGATTTCGGGAACTAACAAGTTGGGAATCACGCTCGTATAGAGGCTGCCGGGCCCGATAATAATCAAATCCGCTTCTCGAATCGCTTCGATCGCCTTGGGCAATGCCGGTGGATTTTCCGGGATACAACCGATGCGAGCAATTTTCCCCCGCGCCTTGGCAATGCTCGACTCTCCCTCAATCCGGCGACCGTCTTCGAGTTCCACCCACAGGTTCACATCCGACAGCGTCGCAGGCAGCACTTGTCCGCGAATGGCCAAAACACTCGAACACGCGGCGATCGCCTGTTCTAAGTCCCCCGTCACCTCGCTCATGGCCGTTAGAAATAGGTTCCCAAAACTGTGACCGCTCAACCCATCACCCGCCTCGAAGCGATACTGAAACAATTCGGTGAGGAGTTTTTCCTCGCTGGCCAAAGCGGCGATGCAGTTGCGAATATCCCCCGGCGGCAGCACTCCAATTTCCCGCCGCAACCGTCCCGAAGACCCCCCATCATCGGCAACGGTCACGATCGCCGTAATATTGGAGCTATAGGCTTTCAACCCCCTCAGCAGCGTCGATAGACCCGTTCCCCCCCCGATGGCGACAATTTTCGGACCGCGATTGAGTCGCCGCTGTGTGAGTAAAACATCGACCAACTCTTGATTGCGATCGGGTTGCAATGCCGATTCGATCGATCCCAAGGTGCGGCTTTGCCCGAGAAAGACCAACAGAATTCCCCCGATAATCACCACCGGGCCGCTGATATAGCTGGGAATGATACTCGTAATTTGCCCCAAAAAGTTGGTGGCGAACTTAATCAAGTTGTGAATGGGGGTTTGATTAGTCCAAATGGCAAGACCGAGACTGGTTAAAACCACGCCTCCCGCACTGATCAGCAGCCAGCGCTTGACGAACAATCCAGGGGCAAGCCATTTAAACCACTGATTGACTCGATAGGGGGTGTGGGTACGGGATTTGCGCCTGAGAACCTGTAGATATTGTTTCATATTGCCCAGGATACACCGTCTTTAGGGAGAGGACGCGGTGACGCAGTGACGTACAAAGAGGGGGACGCACAGATGGGGAAACGGAACCGACTGTGCGTCCGATCGGGGATTCGCTATGCTGAGTGAATTGAATAGGCGGTATTGAAGAGCGATCGGACGACGATTAATTGTATGACCCAACCACTGATCCAACTCAAGGGAATTTCTAAAGCGTTTGGGGATAAGGTCATTCTCAATCGCGTGGATTTAACGATTTGCAAAGGAGATGCGCTGGCAGTGATCGGACCCTCGGGAACGGGGAAATCTACAATTTTGAGGATTATTGCCGGTTTGCTCGAACCCGACGAGGGGGAAGTCTATCTCAAAGGAGAACGCCGACAGGGATTAATTGAAGATGGAAAAGATCCCATCGGCATTGGCATGGTCTTTCAACAAGCGGCTTTATTCGACTCTCTGACGGTGGATGAAAATGTCGGATTTCGGCTATATCAGAATTCTAAATTACCCCGAGACAAAATTCGCAAACTGGTGGAAGACAGTCTCGATCGGGTGGGTTTAGGGGGAACCGGTAAACTGTACCCATCGGAACTCTCGGGGGGGATGCGCAAGCGGGTGAGTTTCGCGCGGGCGATTATCGCCAATCCCGACAACCTCGCCAGTAACCCGGAAGTCTTGCTTTACGACGAACCCACTGCGGGTTTAGATCCGATCGCCTCGACGGTGATTGAGGATTTGGTACGCCAGTTGCGGTGCGTGGAAAATAGCGCCGCCCAAACCTATCTTATGGTGACGCACCAAGATAGTACCATCCGCCGTACGGCCGATCGAATCATCTTTCTTCATGACGGAAAAGTTCAGTGGGATGGCAATGTCGAGGAATTCGATTCGACAGACAACCCCCTCGTCCGCCAGTTCCGTACCGGTAGCACCAGCGGTCCAATTCAGGTTGGTGGCAATTGAATAATAGAGATCGTCTGGTGCTGCCCAACCTCTTCAACAAACCCACGGTAAACCTTGCAAATGAATCACGAACCCGACTGCGATCGGCACAAATTTTGGTCTCTCGATCGCACCATAACCTATCTCAATCACGGGGCGTTCGGCGCGTGTCCGATACCGGTTTTGGAGGTGCAGCAACGCTGGCGGCAGCAGCTAGAGTCCGAACCCACCCGATTTTTCGGGCGGGAATACGAAGACCTCATCAACAAAGCGCGGGAAAAACTCGCGGCATTTATCGGTGCCGATGCCGAAGATGTGGTATTCGTTCCCAACGCCACGACGGGGGTGAATACCGTTCTGCGTTCTCTGGTGTTCCAGCCGGGGGACGAACTGCTGACGACGAATCACGAATATAATGCCTGTCGCAACGCCCTCGATTTTGTCGCCCAACGAGACGGGGCAAAGGTGGTTATTGCCGAAATTCCCTTTCCCCTGGAATCAACGGCAGAGGCGATCGAAGCGGTAATAGAGTTGGTTTCTGCGCGCACCAAACTCGTTCTCCTCGACCACATTACCAGTTCCACGGCGCTGGTAATGCCGATCGAAGCTATTATTCGCCAACTGACGCAACGGGGTATCGACACCCTGATCGATGGTGCCCACGCCCTCGGCGCGATTCCCCTCAATCTACGCCAACTGGGGGCAACCTACTACAGCGGCAATTGCCACAAGTGGTTGTGCGCGCCGAAAGGGGCGGGTTTTTTGTACGTACGACGGGATAAGCAAGCGGGGATTCGTCCCCTCACCATCAGCCACGGGGCAAATTCTCCCCGAACCGATATTTCTCGGTTCCATCTGGAGTTTGACTGGACGGGAACCCAAGATCCGACGGCGTATTTATGCGTTGGAGAGGCGATCGAATTTATGGAGTCGCTGTTGCCGGGGGGATGGCCGCAACTGATGGCACAAAACCATCAAATGGCGATCGCCGCGCGGGATATTTTATGCGATCGATTGGGGATTCAACCCCCGATTCCCGAAGATGCGATCGGTACGATGGCTTCGATTCCCATCCCCGACGATGCATTTCTCTTTCCCCCCGCCACCGGACGGATCGATCCGTTGCAAGACCGGCTGTTTGAGGACTTTCAAATCGAAGTACCGATTTTTCCCTGGTATGCGCCCCGACGGGTACTGCGGGTTTCGGCGCAACTTTACAATACTTTGGAGGATTACAAAAAACTCGATCGGGCTTTGGAGAAGTTGCGAGGGTAAGTGGCCCGAGTCTGCGCGATCGCATCAAACCTACGCCAAGTCGTTGGAAAGTCAGAAATTTTTCTGTATGAATTTATAGAGGTTTTCGTGTCTTGTAGACCCCAGACAATTGAAACGGGGTCGGCACGGGGGCACGACCCCTACAGCGCCGACGTCTTTTCTCATTTTTTTGTCAACTCGCGTTCGGGGTCAATATTTTTGAAAACTGCTATAAGTCTCGTACTCAATCCCTCAGTCTATACTCAACCTCTAAAAAAGATATTTCAAAGTAATCTGAGTGGTATTCTGTTGCAGATAATATATTTTTTCTAGTTTTGAAATTAATGAAAATAAAACTTCACTGTCTTGAGCGACTGGAAAATGTCCTTTAGGAGCGTTGATGCTAAAATTCAGATCGCTATATTCGAGCCAAACCCCCCTTTCATCATCTAATAATTTGGATAAGTTGAGAGAAAATAAAGATTCGCCCACGGGATATTCATCGGGTATCCACCACCCTACTAGCATTGAAAAGTGTAGATATTTCTCATCGCTATAGTCAGTATGATTTGATGCGATTCCTTTGAAGATTTTGGTTTGTGTCGATAATCCAAAACGCTTTCTACTATGGTTCTCCCAGAGTCGATCGATGATTACGAGATCTATATCGGCAATGTAGAAAAGAGAGATTTTGTCAAGCCATCCTCTGTGTACTGCATGACATTCTTGTAGGAGAATTCGATGAGTTTCACGGTCGGCGTTTTTGAAATCTCGATCGTTTAAGAATTCGCACAGTCTTTTATATTTGCGATCGACGACAATTTCTGACATAGATAAATCTTTTGACTATCGCTACACGACGATCGCCCTCCACCAAAACCAGTAAGATAACGATCGACCTCAATTATTATCAAAAACTAGGAGACGATCGCCCATGAACGTACTCGATCGACACTGGGAAAATTTATTCGGGAGTTGTTCTCTCGATGGCGAGGCGTGGCACTCGATTACCACCACCTATTCGGCAAACCAGCAGCAAATCGGCAGCCGGAAATTCGTCAGAAGCTTTTATCCCAACTCCGATCGCACCTCGATTACCCACATCAATTGCTACCACGAAGCCAACGGCAGCACGCGAGAACGAACTTGGGAAATTAATAAGTCCGAATGCAACCAACTCGACGGTTTGATTCATCCGGCCGCCGGGTCGATGCGGGCCCTTTCGGTGGGAGACGGGGTGACGGCATGGGTGACCCCGAAATGGGTGGCCGGTCGTTCGGTGAGTCCGGAGTTATTCGTTCCCCACGGCGATCGCCGCCAGAGTCTGGTGATTGTTTATAGTACCGTGGGTTGGATCGATCGCATTTTCCACATCCGCGAACAACTCGGCGAATTTCCGCCGCAACCGTCTCCCCCACAAAATATCGATCGATCGGGTCAATGGAAGGTGACTCGATCGCAAATGACCCCGAATTTACAGATTTCTCGGGAAACCCCCACCGAACCCGTCGAACTTGCGGCACTTCTCGATCGCGATTTGGAGAGGACTTTAACCGATGGCGTTGTGGTCTATACGCCGGAAAAACTGACCCAGGGAAAGGCGTTCGAGATTGCTTCCGGTCAATTTATTTCCGAAAAGACCTACAAGCAAGTGAGGGTGAACTACACTGACGCGGGTGTTTTCAATTTATTGACGACTGAAGCCTTCGAGAAAATCTGATGTTCCCCTCCGGTTCGGTTTTCAAGCTAAAATGAGATGATTAGCGCGAGATCGGATAAGCTTTTTCTAAACTGGAATCTGAGATCGCGATCGGAATGACGCGACGGGAAGATATCGATATGCGATCGGATTTACTCGAGTTGAATATTACTTTAGAACAAGTTCAAGAAATTTCCGGCTTGAGCGATCGCGATCTTCAAAATTACGAAGCGACAAAATCTCATCGGACGATATTTTTAGTGCTGAGTTCGCGTTTGACTGCGGTTTGTTTGCGACGGGGTGAAGTTAAAGAAATTACAGAGATTTTAAGTTGGTTTAATTCTCGGCAAATTCTTAGAAATATTCTCGATAAAGTTTATAGTTATATCAAATTAATTAGGGCAATCGATATTAACGACCAGCTCGAAGCGGCGGGAAATCCGACCTTGAATTTGAGCGATCGCCATCAAGTTATTGAGGCGATATCTTCAGCGCAAGAAGATTTATTGCGGGCTTTAAAAACCGAGCGTATTCTGCGAGATAATAAAGAGTTTATTGCCAACAATCCTCATATGTTTGTCAGTAATTTGACGGCGTTACCGACCTTGCAAGTGAGCGAGCAAGCTAGTGAATACGGAAGATTGCTCGATGAAACCTTACAGATTGCCGTCGGCGTTCGCCAAGAAATAAATAAACTCCAAGGATAGTTCAGTCATAAGTCATAAGTGGGTTAAAAGGGGTTCCATTTTTGTGAGGAGATACGATGATGCAATCCTCTATAGTTCCCCTATAATATGGCTAAATTATTAGCGAGATAGAATTCGATTGTTAACTTGCAAAGTGAGTGATTTTCGATCGCATTCCGAGACAATCGAGTTTCCGTTCTCTTTTCGCATCCGATGTGCTGAATTTGTCAAGTTTGTAGAGGCAAGTCAGCGATTGTTTAGGGGCGTATTTCTTCATCTGTGAAACATCCACACCGGAAACTCAGTCTACTTCAATTGAGTCCAACTCGAAGAGTCGATCGAACTCGTTGGGGGAAGAAGCAAAAACCCCGATCGCACTTCACCGAGAAAACAACTTTTTTCGAGAAAAATCGCGATCGAATAACCTCGAATATCGATCGAGACGTTGCCAAGCTCTAAGATTTCCTTATATTTTATGTAGGTTCCCACCAACTCCGATCGTCGGACGGGCAAACTAGCATGACCGAGTCTCCTAACCCGCAGCCTTCTAACGAATCCAATCGTCGCAGACGCTTCGGGCGAGTCAAAGCAGCCCTCGGGATCCTGCTACTCACCAGTGTCGGCGGTGGAACGATCTGGGGATGGTGGTTCGTCGATCGCCAACTCGTACCGCTGGTGACTCGGGAACTGAGCAAACTCCTGAATCGACCGGTGAAAATTGGCGACATCGAACGAGTCACCCTGGCTAGCATTCGGGCGGGCAAATCGACCATCCCCGCCACCGCAACCGATCCGGACTCTGTAGAAATGGACGGGGTGAAAGTCCGGTTCAATTTGCTCAAATTTCTGTGGAGTCGCCAGTTGGACTTGGATGTCACCCTCGTCGAACCGACGGTCTACCTCGAACGCGATCTAGAAGGCGCGTGGGTGAGTACTCAGATTCAGGAAGCAGAGGAAGAGGGGGAAGGACTAATCCAAATCGCCTTAAAACGGATTGCCCTGGAGAAGGGTACGGTAATCCTAGCCGACCCGGAAATCGATTTGCGTCAGGCCGAGTTGGAAGCAGCCCGTCAGGAGGAGGAAGCAAAAGCCGAAGATGAACCAGAGTCAGAAAATCCAGAGGGTACGGAAGACCCGGAAGCCGAACTCGAACTGCCCGTTATCGATGCCCCTCCCTCGGTGGCAACCTTTAAAAGAGTCAATGGTAGCGTCGAATTTCTCGATGATAACGATCGCATCAAGTTTGAAACGACCGGATATCCGCAAAGTGGACGAACGCGGGTACGTGGAGAATATCTGGTGCCCGAAAGCGCCCTTAAATTAAATGTATCGGGGCAGAATCTTCCCGCTGGCGAGGCGAGTTTGTTCGTCGATTTGCCCATCGCCATCGCCACGGGGAAAGTCAATACCAGCCTGGATATCGAACTGCGAACCGATCGATCGGAAATTCCTCCGAATCTCCAGGGAAATCTTCGCTTTGAAGAAATCGACGCCCAAATCGATAACGTTCCTCAACCCCTGATCCAAGCTGACGGACAACTGCGGTTTTCCGGGTCTTCGATTCTGATTGAAGACACCCAAGCCAATTACGGCTTGCTGCCGGTTTTAGTTCCTCAAGGCATCATCGATCTAACCCAAGGTTACGAAATCCCGATCGAAGTGCAGCCGACGAGTTTGGCGCAATATTTAACCACTCTCGAACTCGAATCCCCGGTAGAGATTAGCGGAGAAGCCCAAGCGGTACTCAAAGTCGTCGGGCCTATCGAAACGCCGGTATTGATTGGGGAAGCCCAAACCACAGATGTGACGACGATCGATCGCATTCCCTTTAGCCAAGTGGGGGCCCAATTTGCCTTCGCCACTGCTGAGGGGGCACTGGAAATCGGGCCGATTCTCGCCACTCCCGAAGCCGGCGGAGAAATTCAGGGAAAAGTTGTCGTTCAATTACCCACCGCCGACAATCCCGATCCCGGTCAAAACCTCCCCACTTCGGAGGCCCCAGAACCCTCACTTCAAGAAGGTAGGAGTCCTTTGCCGCAACTGGAAAACCGCTCTCCCGAATCTATCAAAAACGCCGAAACCGGAGAAAACCTACCCCTGGATTCTCCTGACGATCGAGCATCGGAAACCAACCCCAATCCCACCGCCGATGGCGTACCCTTCGAGATTCGCGAAGACTCCCCCCTAGCCCCATTTGTGGCAGATGAGGAAATTGCCGAAAATATCGAAACCCAGACTTCAGATCCCGAAATCTCCCCGGAAAATCCCCCTCTCGATCGCCCCTCCACCTCCTCCGAAGCTACCGACGAAGCCCAACCCTTCATCCAAGGGGAATTCGTCGCCCTCGACGTACCTGGAGAAGCGATCGCCCAACTCTACGAACTCAGCCTGCCTCCGGACATCGCTATCGGTTCGGTAGATGCGGTCACCCGCATTGCCGGACCCGCCGACAATTTGCAAACTCTCGTGCAATGGGAAGCCCTCGACGGAACCTACCCCGCGAAAGGAGAAATTCAAGTTCTCCCGGCCGGTCTCCTGTTTCAAAATACCTTGGTACAAGTGGCCGATTCGATCGTCCAGGCAAATGGGGCGCTAGTGGGCGATCGCTGGGAAGCCTCATTCTTACTCGACGAAACCCCGATCGATGCCCTCCTGCCCCCAGAACAAACTCAAGGTCTAAATCTGGGTACGGCGACCGGGCCGATTCAGATTGCCGGAACCGTCGATTCCTTCGATTTAGCCAGTATTGAAGGGTTGGGACAACTGGATTTAACGGTAAATGGCGGTAACGTCCAGGCAGTGGGTCGGTTAGCCGGGGGACAGTGGGCCGCCGAACTCGGGCTGGCCGATACGCCCATTACCCCGTTCCTACCCCCGGAAGCCACCCAGGGACTCAATTTGGGCCCGGCAACGGGTCAAATTCAACTCGCCGGGTCTCTCGATGCGGCAGATCTCGCCAGCATCGAAGCGTTGGGTCAATTGAGCCTATCGGTGGCTGGCGGGAATGCCGAAATTGAGGGAACTTTGCAAGACGGTCGATGGGCAGCGGCGATCGCGACGGCTGGAATCCCGATCGCCAATCTCGCCCCGGATCTGACATCGGATCTCGGACTCGTCGCTGGGAACGTAACCTTCTCCGGTTCGGATCTATCCTTCGATCCCAATGCCTTGTCTGGAAGTGGGGCGATCGGCTGGAGTCTGGGTGGGGGTGAAGCACAAGCGGATGTTACTCTAGCTAACGGACGCTGGCAGGCAGATGTAGGC
>NZ_JADEXN010000123.1 GCF_015207075.1 Zarconia navalis LEGE 11467 | reverse complement strand
GAGTCTGTGAAGGTTGCAGCGAGGGTCGAGTTTTGCCCGAGGAGTCGATCGCTAACAAGCATTTGGAGCGCGGTTGAGGGCAGACTGAGACCGATCGGGAAATCAGTTCTTTAGCAGCTTTTACAGTCGTCGGATCGATGGTAGAGGCGGGTTTCGATCGCTGTTGAGCCATTGCCGTTTTGGGCAGTAAACTCACTCCCAACAGCAACAACTGAAAAATCGTAAAAGACCGCGTTCGGACAACATTTGAATGCTTCTCCATGGACTCTTATCCCCTTTTGGTGTTCAACTCAATCCACCCTATGAAATTAGCCTAAATAAGGGGGAATTGGGGGTCAATTATTTAGAAAAAGGCAAAGTATTATCCTATATTCGGTGGCTTTGAGACCCAATCGGTATAGATATGGTTAATCAGATATCGATCGCCGATGCGGAAGATCCTGCAAGTTGGGTGGATTCTCGACTCCAATGAGATGGGTGACTCGAGGCATTGAAAAATCCGGCAAAATTCACCGAAAAAATCCCAATATCGATACCCGGTTATGCTACCCTAGAAAAGTTGTCTAATCTCGCACATTCAGGGAATCGGGTGTTTCTCAACGTGGAAATGCGCCTGAATGGAGGATTAACCCGAATTTAGGAGTACAAAATCATATGCCAGTTGTTTCATTGGCTCAGTTGCTAGAGTCAGGGGTTCACTTCGGACACCAAACCCGTCGGTGGAATCCTCGGATGGATCGATACATTTTCACTGAGCGGAACGGGGTTCATATCATTGACTTGGTGCAAACTGCCCAGTTGATGGAAGATGCCTACGAATATATCCGGAATGCCGCCGAGTCCGGGAAAAAAGTCTTATTTGTCGGCACGAAGCGGCAAGCTGCTGGCATTGTGGCCCAAGAAGCGGCGCGTTGCGGTGCGTATTTCGTGAATCAACGCTGGTTGGGGGGAATGCTCACCAACTGGACGACGATTAAAATGCGAGTCGATCGTCTCAAAGAATTAGAGGCAATGGAAGAATCCGGCGCGCTGGATTTGCGACCGAAAAAGGAAGCCTCCATGCTACGCCGAGAACTGGGGAAACTTCAGAAGTACCTCGGTGGCATCAAATCGATGCGGAAGATTCCGGATATTGCGATCGTCATCGATCAGCGACGGGAGTACAATGCGGTGCAAGAATGTCAAAAGCTCGATATTCCGATCGTGGCTTTGCTCGATACCAACTGCGATCCGGATGTTGTTGACGTTCCCATTCCTGCCAACGATGATGCCATTCGCTCAATTAAGCTAATACTAGGGAAACTCGCTGATGCGATCTACGAAGGTCGTCATGGTGAGTTAGAGACTCTATCGGAGGAAGATTACGAAGATTACGCCGCCGAAGACTACGAAGATTATGCAGAACCAGAGCTAGAGGCCACTGAAGCCGCTGAAGCTACTGAAGTCGCCGAAGTTGCTGAAGCTACCGAAGCTACCGAAGCTACCGAAGTCACCGAAGTCACCGAAGTTGCTGAAGCTACCGAAGCTACCGAAGCTACCGAAGTCACCGAAGCTACCGAAGTCACCGAAGCTACCGAAGCTACCGAAGTCACCGAAGTTGCTGAAGTTGCTGAAGCTGAAGAGGTCGCTGAAGCTACCGAAGCTACCGAAGCTACCGAAGCTACCGAAGCTACCGAAACCGGCGAAGGCAGCGAAGAGGAGTAAAACCAGAGGAAACGAAGCAAGATGGCACAAATATCGGCAAAACAGGTCAAAGAACTGCGCGATAAAACCGGCGCAGGCATGATGGATTGCAAAAAAGCCCTGATAGAAAATGATGGGAATCTAGACAAAGCTACGGAGTGGTTGCGCAAAAAAGGCATTGCCTCTGCTGGAAAAAAAGAAGGTCGAGTCGCCGCAGAAGGACTTGTGGGTAGCTACATCCACACCGGAGGTCGGGTTGGTATTTTAGTGGAAGTCAACTGCGAAACGGACTTTGTTGCCCGAGAGGAACAGTTCCAGGACTTGGTGCGCAATATTGCCATGCAAGTGGCAGCTTGTCCGAATGTGGAGTACGTCAGCGTTGATGAGATTCCCAAAGACATGGCCGCTAAGGAAAAAGAGATCGAAATGGGTCGAGATGACCTGGCGAACAAGCCCGAAAATATTCGTGAAAAAATCGTCCAGGGTCGGATCGACAAGCGCTTGAAAGAGCTATCTTTGCTCGATCAACCTTACATTCGCGACCAGAATATCACCGTCGAGGAGTTGGTTAAAGCAACTAGCGGCAAGCTCGGAGAAAAAATCCAGGTTCGTCGCTTCGTTCGCTTTATCCTCGGGGAAGGCATCGAAAAGAAAGAAACCAACTTTGCCGAAGAAGTTGCCGCCCAAACCAGCGGTCAATAAATTAAATTGGTAACCGAACTCAAAGGCGATCGATGAAAAGGAAAGTGTTTTCTAACGCGATAATCGATCGCCTTTGAGACGGGATTTCAGTTTTGTGTCCTCTATCACCCATATCGTCACAGATGAGCGGATCGCTTGAGCGGATCGATCGAGATGTAGCGGCTCTAGAGGAGGCAATATCGACGATTGCCTCGGAATTCGGTCGCGCCTATACCAATTATCTGGGTGCTTTAGGACAGGCCACGCGCCAACAGTTAGTTTTAGCCTGCTTCCATCTTTGTACCCAGGGATATCCGGAATCTTTTTTAAAGCTTACTTTTCATCAGCGAGAACAACTGCAAGAGGAAATTCGCAAATTAGCAAGCTCCGGTCAGCAGCAGTTGGAAGAAATGATTTCGCCAGATGGATTAGCGGTGCGATACCAGGAACCGCATTCCTATTCTCAAAAGGAAGCTGAAGATCGTGGAGATTGCGATACGGCAAGCGAGTCCGATTCGGAGGTTGTGGAAGAAGAAACCGATACTTCCCACGAGTCACTGGGTTCGGCCTCAGAAACGATTCTCCCCGAATCACAAACGATTGCTCCCGAACAGCTTGTTAATTGGCAAAAACGAGTCGAAATAGCGATCGGACAGATTTTGCAAACTCTCTCCAACCAGGCTAATCGTCTCTTGCAAACCTCGGGGGTATTACCGAATCAATTGCCCGCTCCCGTTTCCGATGATGCAAAAGCGGAAGCCATCGATTCGGTGAGTAGTCCTCCCAACCTACTCAATTTGGTCGTTGAATCTGAAAATACAAAAAAACGAGGGGGAAAACCAAAAATCACCGAAATTGTGGCTATCTATCTCCGTTTGACTGAAATTGAATTTGGAGAAGCGAATGTCAGTGCGTGGCGAACCCAGATTCGCCAGCTTTCGCAACGATTAAATGCATTGGGACAGCAGTACTATCAAAAACGCCAGGAGCAAGTTGTGGCTCAGGCTGAATCGGCTTGGAGATCGAGTTGGTTTGAAGACTAGAATTTTTTAGGCTAAAATATCGAGAGTAAAGTGACAGGGAATCGAAACAATTTCATCCTCCGGTCAATATCGTTAGTATTTCAAGGTTCGAGCGTATATTCCCCAGCGGCCTAGGGACTAGCAACAAGTTGAATTCGACCCCGATCCATTTCTTCCATTAAGAGTTCTAGGGCTTCGTAATCAACATCTGAAATATACCCCAACCGAGTTAACTCGTTGTTGATCTCATTTTCGAGATCGGGTGTCAAACGCTTAATATACAAAGCTTTTTCTACAAGGTGACGGATGGCTACAGTTGCTTTCATCGGACATCAGAAGAATGCTGTTACTTCTATCCTCTGATGAATTTCAGGTTCATCTTGCGATCGTAATGCCTATCGATGGGTGATCTACATCACTGTCAGATTGTCAGTTTACTGCATTTAAACCCAAGATTGTAAAGACTTTAAATTGAGAAATTATTGTGTCGGAATCGTGTTTTTAAATTCACAGAGTATTGATATAACAGGGTTTTATTGGCACAGAAAACCTTTGGATCTTACAGTAATTGTAAAGGCAAAACCCATAGATTGCAGTATGACCGGACACATTTTTCTAAGTGACTTTCTGAAAACTTTACATAACAGTCAACAAACACGAAGATTCAGCAAACTTGCCTAAAAACCGCGCCGTGGAGAAATTTTATCGTTTATGTTTGTACCATCGTTTTTCGTAAACCCCATCGCCTAAACCAGTTAGGCAAAAGGAACTGAAACTATGCAAGTTACTCCCCAAGCATCCAAAGCCACCGTAATGAAGCTACAAGGTCACATCAACGCCGACAACGCTCACGAACTCAAAAATCAGCTGACCACCGCTGTTTCCGGTGCAGAAGCTCCAATGGTACTGGTTGATATGGAAGAAGTCGAATCCCTCGATAGTGCAGGTCTGATGGCATTTGTTTCGGCGATGAGTCTTTCCAAGAGCGTCGGTCGCAGATTCAGCCTCCGCTCCGTTTCTCCTTCTGTTAGAATTATTTTTGAATTGAGCCAACTCGATCGCGTATTTGATATTGAAGATCGCGGAACGAATATAGGCGCAGTTCTAGCTTAGAGGCTACGTGTTGGTCAAGTCGCCTTTAAGTTGACCGCTCTTATCTAGCCTATCTGTCTTCTTCGCTCTATTGTTTAAATTTTCTATATCTACTCTCTATTCTAAAACGCACGGCATCATCTCGCTTGATGCCGTGCGTTTATTTCGATCTGAATCGATCTTGACTCGAGATGGATGAAATTGCCCTGCTCTAGTTGGCGTTCTCAATGCAACGTATCGATTAATCAAAGTAGAATAATGTCACTACTCGGCGTTGTTCCTCTGCATCTCGACAAGTTTGCAATAAGGTATGACTGTCGTGAAAGGCAAAGCAAATAAGCTGCTGACACCGAGATACGATTTCTAAATTGCATGCAGCACTCGCTTCGGCAAGAGATAAGCTGTTATTTTCGTGATTTTCGACCAAGTTCATCACTTTATCCAATGCAGTGCGAGATTCTTGAGGCTGACGATCGAGACTTTGAGGCAGAATAACCGTGAGCAGATTGGGATCGGCTCGCATTGCACCTCGAATGGCCGCAAGATTCGTTCCTATTGCCCCGGAAGTAATTAAGCGATTTCCCCCCAAAACCAGGGCGTAGCTCATCACCTCAATCAGGTTTTGGTGGGTGATGGGGACGTGACGAGAGCCGAGCAAGGCGATCCGCTTCGAGCCAGATTGCTGGATCGTCGCCAGTTCCTGTAGAAATACATCAACTTTATCGGGGGTTTCTATGGATTGACTCAAAGACGGTATACACGAGAAACGAACAACCCCGTAATTCTATCAGACTGTATGCACGAATTCTCCATTGTTATCCCATTTTTTCCATGATTTTAGGGTTCTTTTTTTGTTGCTTTGCTCGAATAGGGAAGACGCTCTTTTTCGATCGGTAATCGCTCATCAGAGGTTGAAGATTGAGTGGGTTTGTCCGCAGGAAGCTCGGGGAGACGACTATCAGATTCGTTTTCTGCCTCAGAGGGGTTTTGAAGCGGGGGTTTCTTGGGTGTATTGACTGGGTTGGGCGGTGAGGGAAGAATATCTTCTTGGGGCAACTCGGGTTCGAGTGGATCGGGTGCAGGAGATTGTGGGGGTAAAGGTTTCTCGGTGCTGTCCTCGGGGTCGGTCGGCTCTAGGATTGGTGCCTCGGGGGGAGTCTCGATATTATCATCCAACTCCACGTCTAATTCAAAGGGAATCGTCACTTGATGAGTATTAGATGTATCGAGGGCTAACTTTTGCTCGATCGCCAATGCCAGAGCGCGATCGAGGGCGATCTCATCGAGAAATGGGTCTCCCGTGGATGTCACCAGTTGCGTTTCTATCCCACCGTCAGGCACAACCACAATATCGACAATTATAGAATCTGGTACTTCCCCAGGAGGAATAGATAGATCGGCGACTGAATACGAAATTGGAGCCAGGGCAAAAATTTGAGATTCTGTATTCGGTTCCGAATCCGGGTCGAGTGCTTGTAAATCTTCAAAATCGATCTGGGGCTGTTCTCCAGAACCCAATGCATTCAACGTCGGGCTATTTTCATTGAATACCACCACTAACGGGTATACGGCTTCGCTGCCCGTACTGGGAAAGAGAATATCTTGAATGCTCGCCACGAGTAAGAGTTCGCGAACCTGATTTTCCGAACCGTCGGGAAATCTTAAGTCAAGCAAATTTCCTCGATCGTCCACGACGGCTTCTACTGGAATTTGACCTTCAAGTTGTTGAGAAGATGCCCCCGGTAGACGAATTCCCTGAACAAAGCGGATTTCTCCCTCGGAAAATTCTGACGAATTGGCAATATTGGGGTTCTCCTTTTCAGAGATTTCTTCTCCATCGGCGATTTCCTCGTTCTCCTCATTTGGGATTGCCTTGGGATCGTCTTCGTCCTGAAGTTGGGGTTTTTTGAGGAAGTTTGGATCGTCTTGCTCTAAGCGGCGTTCGATCTCTCGCCTAGCTTGCAAATCGATCCAAGCCTGCAACTCTGCCAAAGATAAAGAGCTTTGAGAGCTAGTGTCACCAGAACTGTAGCCCGAACCGTAGCCCAAATTGTAGCCCGAACTGTAGTCCTCGGAAGATCCCGAAGAGCGAGAACCGAAGAACGTACCCGAGCTGTAAGTCGGTTCCGAAGAGCCTAGAGGTGGTGGCGGGCCGGGGGGTAACCCCTGACCGGAATTCCCCAAAGTTCCCGATGAAGAGGGCGGGAGTCCCGACAGGGAAGGCAGCGTACCGGCCGATAAAGTATTGGAGTTGGGCGAGGGTAACCGACCGACGGGTAAGGTACTAACAACGGGCAAACGACTGATTTCTGCTGGGGTCAACTCCACTAAATTGGTTTCCACCATCCGGGTTGCGAGTGGGGAATTTCCTAACCCATTGGGAGAAACGACAGCGAAACCCACTCCCACAACCCCGTGCAGACCAAGAGACGCGGCGATCGCCATGTAGGTCGGTTGGCGCAGAGTCCCGGCAAAATTCTTGGACACCAGGGGCAAGCGGAGGAGAGAAGCGATTTTGTTTGGGCGAGGGGCAGAAGACATAGCAGTTACCAATAATCCGTCTGAGTCGGAATCGATATTGATTGTATGGATATTTTAAAAAAGAATATTGATAGTCTAGCAATGTTCCGGGTGGGCGTTGGAGGATGGATGTCCGTACTCCTGACATGGGTCAGTTGGAGGCGCGATCGCAGCCACAATGCTTCTGCAACGGCCATTGACCCTCACCACGAACCGATCCAAATACCAAAAAACCCGGTTCTATGAGAAAACCGGGTCGGCTGTATTTTTAGCAGACGACAATCTAGTCGAGATAACCCATGAGTGCGTTGGGATCGTCGATTTCGTTCGAGGCCACCGGTCGATTTCCCATGGAGGCGTAGACGTCGCTAATGGCTAAGGTTCCGGCAGAAATTGGACGCTGTCCTGAAGAATTGATGGTGCCGCAAACTTGCAAGTGGCTGGCAAAAATCGGACGCTGTCCGCCTACGGCACCGAAGGTTTCGGTAATTTCCGAGTGGCTGACTGTAACGGGACGATTTTGAGGTAAATCGCTATCAGGTCGCATTTCAACGCTGAGAGATTTAGCTGTGTCCGATTTGCCAGGTACGGCGAGTGCCGTCACTTGTTTGTCCTTAGAGTTTGCGGCCGTCTCGGCATCGCTGGCTTCTTCTGTGGCAGTACTTTTAGTGCTTCTTGCGGTGCGGCTTTTTGTGGTTTTGCTTTCGTCGAGAGTATTGCTTGGACTCATATCCCTTTTTCCTCAAATGAAATTGATGATGTGGCAGGCGCTGCGATCGAAAGGCTCGAAGTGAAGCCAATGGAAGCCGAGCGCCGAGGGTGCTTCCTCAAACGGTTGATGGCGAACTGCGGTAGCCAAAGGGGACGTACACCAGACTCGATGGAGGTCGGGTTGTTATGTCAGCTCCGGAATAATTTTATTATTACTTAAGGATTCTTGTAAAGTATTTTCAACTTTAATATATAAAACTATACAATTATTGAAATAACCCAAATAAATATGCGATCGAAACAATAATTTTTCCGGTAGAATTTAATGTCTAATTATTTTTCGTACGATAAATTGCTTCTAGTTCGATCGAACTCATCAATCAGCCATTCTCATGAAAGCATTTCATCTCCAAGCCCCGTTTCAACCAACAGGCGATCAACCCCAGGCGATCGCCCAACTCATTGCCAGTCTGAACGCCAAACATCAAAATCAGACGTTACTGGGGGCAACGGGAACGGGAAAAACTTTTTCGATTGCCAGTGTTATCGAAAAAATTGGTAAGCCAACTCTAATTCTCGCCCATAATAAAACCCTTGCCGCGCAACTTTGTAATGAGTTCAGACAGTTTTTTCCAAATAATGCTGTTGAATACTTTGTGAGCTATTACGATTACTACCAACCCGAAGCTTATATTCCTGTTAGCGATACATATATCGAAAAAAGTTCGTCCATTAATGATGAGATAGATATGCTGCGACACTCGGCAACCCGATCTCTATTCGAGCGGCGAGATGTCATTGTCGTGGCATCAATTAGCTGTATTTACGGTTTAGGAATGCCGGTGGAATATCTCAAGGCTTCTATTCCTCTAAAAGTGGGAATGGAAATCGAACCGCGTCAATTCTTACGAGCGCTTGCAAATATTCAGTATACTCGAAACGATCTAGATCTTGGTCGAAGTAAGTTTCGAGTTAAAGGTGATGTCATTGAAATCGGGCCGGCTTACGAAGATAGAATTATTCGGATCGAATTATTTGGAGACGAGATCGATGCCATTCGTTACATCGATCCGGTCACTGGAAACATCATCCAAAGTGTTGAGGCTTTGAATATCTATCCCGCACGGCACTTTGTCACGCCTCAAGAACGATTAGAAATCGCTTGCCATGATATTGAGGAGGAACGAAAACAGCGAGTTTTGCAACTCGAACAATTGGGAAAACTCGTCGAAGCTCAACGTATCGACCAGCGCGCTCGTTACGATTTAGAAATGTTACGAGAAGTAGGATACTGTAATGGAGTTGAAAACTATTCCCGCCACTTAGCCGGACGCAAAGCCGGAGAACCACCCGAATGTTTGGTGGATTACTTTCCCGATGATTGGTTGCTAGTGGTAGATGAATCCCACGTTACCGTACCGCAAATTCGAGGAATGTATAATGGCGATCGCGCTCGCAAACAAGTTTTAATCGACCACGGATTTCGCCTTCCCAGTGCTGCCGATAACCGACCCTTAAAAGCCGAAGAATTTTGGTCGAAAGTCGAGCAATGTATCTTTGTCTCGGCGACACCGGGAGAGTGGGAAATCGAGAGATCGAACGATCGAATTATCGAGCAAATTATTCGACCGACAGGGGTGGTAGATCCCGAGGTATTCGTCCGTCCCACAGAGGGGCAAGTTGACGATTTGTTAGCGGAAATTCAAAAACGCAGCGATCGTAAAGAACGGGTGTTGGTCACCACCCTCACCAAACGGATGGCTGAAGATCTCACCGAGTATTTTCAAGACCGGGGGGTACGGGTTCGCTATCTACACTCGGGGATTACCTCCATCGAACGGATCGAAATTCTTCAGGCCTTGCGCCAGGCAGAATTTGACGTTCTAGTCGGGGTAAACTTGCTTCGAGAAGGCTTGGATTTGCCAGAGGTTTCCTTAGTGGCAATTTTAGATGCCGACAAAGAGGGATTCTTGCGAGCCGCCCGATCGCTCATCCAAACCATCGGTCGGGCGGCGCGACACGTGCGCGGACAAGCAATACTCTACGCCGATCGCTTAACCGATAGTATGGCAAAAGCCATCGAAGAAACCGATCGTCGCCGCCAAGTTCAATTAGCCTACAACCAAGAGCATGGCATTACCCCCAAATCGATCGTCAAACAGTCAAACAACTCAATTCTGGCGTTTCTCGACATCTCTCGACGTTTGAATGCTAAAGAAATCGAGATAGCCTGCGATAATGCCGACGAGTTACCCTTAGACCAAATACCCGAACTGGTGCGCCAGTTGGAAAGACAAATGAAAGAGGCAGCAGCCAAACTCGAATTTGAGGAAGCAGCAAAATTGCGCGATCGCATCAAGCAACTGCGAGAGAAACTTCTCGGTCGTTAAATTTTCGCCCATCGCGCGGGTATTTAGGGCTTGTTCCCAAACTCGCGCGAGGATCTGGTTTCTCCTTGTTCAGACACCTGGCTTCCTCGAGGAGAACAAGATACTAGCTCTGCGCAGAAGCCGCACCGAACTCCTCTTGCAAAGCTTCATCGTGGTCGTCCGCGATCGTCGCAACGACGGTAATCGATCGAGAAATTTCTCCAGGGTTGAGATCCGCCACCGATCGAGACGATAGCACGACGATCTCATCGCCGAGCATCGCAAATCGGGCTTCGTAAGTGCTAGACCAGTTCATTTCCAACAGTCGGCGCATCATTTCGCTTTCGTTCTGGGCCGGCAGTTTCAAGATCGAAGACCAAACCGTGAGCGTATCTTCTTCCGTCGAACCCGTCAGCTGGACGAAAACTCGAACGCTACCGTACTTAAACTTCCACAAGTGCCCTGCATCGCTTTTACCTACCAACACTTTTTGGTCTTCTGCCAAACTGGAAATGACCGTTTCGATTTCCAGAACGTAGTCAACATCCATGGATTCGTCTACAAGGACATTCAGGGGTACGTTATCCCGATCCGTTGTCATAATGTGTCTCCACTGACTCGCATTCTTGCCAAATTTACTCTAGCGTTTCCAGGAACCCGATGACCAGCACTTAGGAAGATGGGAGAATTTTGAAGCGCGAAATTCCCGGTCAATTGGGTTTGCGAGCGATCCAATATTTGCTCGCGAAGTGGTTTTCCGTGCGAATGTCCGTAAAGCCAACGCTTTCGAGGCGGACACCCAAATCGTCGGTAATGTAGTGACGATAATACGGTTCGTGG
>NZ_JADEXN010000122.1 GCF_015207075.1 Zarconia navalis LEGE 11467 | reverse complement strand
CCGAAGGCATCGGATGCTTTGCCCATCAATGCCATGCCTTGGGCGTAGGAACACATTTTCGAGCAGTAGAGGGCATCGCGCACTTTGTTGATAAAAGCCTCTACATCACCATCGAACTTGCCGCTAGGTCCGGATAATTCTTTCGAGGCGGCAACGCGCTCTTCTTTATAGGATGACATGATGCGGGCGGTGACCGCTGCGCCAATGGTGGGAATGGCCACCCCAAGTTCGAGGGAACTCACCACCGTCCAGCGTCCGGTTCCTTTTTGTCCGGCCGCATCGAGAATTTTATCGACGAGGAACCCATCCCCGAGATCGTCCTGCTTCTTGAAGATATTGGCGGTAATCTCGATGAGGAAGGAGTTGAGTTCGTCGGTGGCGTTCCACTGGGCAAATACTTCGTGGAGGCGATCGTTATCCAGTCCGGCGACGTTTTTGAGCAAGTCGTAAGCTTCGGCAATCAATTGCATATCGCCGTATTCGATCCCGTTGTGCACCATTTTGACGTAATGTCCCGCGCCTTTGGGACCGATGTAGGTGACGCAGGGACCATCATCCACTTGAGCGGCGATTTTGGTAACGATCGACTCGATTTCTTGGTAAGCTTCTTTGGTGCCCCCCGGCATCATGCTCGGGCCGTTGAGTGCCCCTTCTTCGCCGCCGCTAACGCCCATGCCGATGAAGCGCAGCCCCATACTCTCTAAGTCGGCAACTCGTCGATCGGTATCTTCATAGAGGGAGTTGCCCCCATCGATAATCATATCGCCTGGTTCGAGTAGGGGTTTGAGTTGGTCGATCACCGTGTCCACGGGTCCCCCAGCTTTGACCATCACCAGCAATTTTCGGGGACGTTCGAGGGAACTAACAAATTCTTCGAGGCTATAAGTGGGTTTGACATTTTTCCCCTTAGCCCGATCGGCCATAAATGCGTGGGTTTTGGTCGGCGTGCGATTATAGACAGCGATCGAGAAGCCATTGCGTTCGACATTCAGGGCAAGGTTTTCCCCCATAACGGCTAAACCGATCAGACCGAAGTTTTGTAAGGCCATAGAATCTCAATAAACTCTGCTGTGTAGGACGATTGATTTGTTCTCACTCTAAAAGGGTTTTTGGGATGGGGCGATTTCTATAACGAATTCTTCAAATCCGTAGGTATCCCGGTTTTTGCATGACCGATATCGTTAGCTTTACGGATAGTGGGGCGATCGATTTTTCGCTCTAACGATCTGTCAATTTAGCTGTGAGAGGTTATTTTCTCCCCGTTTCCCCATCCCGCCAACACTTCTCCATCAATTCGATGTTGACAGACATACGACTCCACCACACTCATTCTGACGGATTATCCCGACTCCGTAGCGCATCAACGTGGTGGACGACTAATATGAGTAAATTTGCGGACTTTCACCTCAAGCTGGGGTTTTCATTTGCTCGGCAGAGTCGATCGCGCCTCTCGAAAATCCGTACTTTTCAAACACCGTTCGCGCCCGATCGCCCGTGATAAACTCGACAAAATCCGTGGCGGCTTCGACCTGGGAACTGTTGCCCAGAACGGCGATCGGATAAACCACGGGAGAATGAGAATCCTGTGGGGCGATGGCGACAATTTTGACTTGAGGAGAAATAGCCGCATCGGTACGATATACAATTCCTGCATCGACATTATTGGTAGCGACGTAGCCGAGTACTTGCCGCACGTTTTTGCTGTAAATGGCTTTAGATTCGACGGCAGCCAGAAGACTTCGATCGATGAGTACTTCTCGCGCGTATTTTCCAGCCGGAACGCTATCGGGTTGCCCCAAGGCAATGCGATCGACTTTCGCGGTGGCTAAATCTTCAAATCGGGTAATAGCATCGTTCTTTTTAGAGACGATTAAAACGATTTGATTGGTTAATACGTCTTGACGAGTTCGATCGAGTAACAGGCTTTTTTCTTGCAATCGATTCATCTCCCGCGCCGCCGCAGAAATAAAAACATCCACGGGTGCGCCCTGCTCGATTTGCTGTTGGAGCGAACCAGAAGACCCGAAGTTATAGACGATCTCAACGTTAGAGTCTTCCTCGTCGATATATAGAACTTTAATGGCTTCCATGACCTCCTGAAGGCTAGAGGCGGCTGAGACAGTTAGCTCGACTTTAGACTTTGAAGGTTGAAAAGACCGATCGTTATTGAAGCGATCGCAACTTGTCAATAATAATACGACTGAAAAAAAAATACAAAATAAATAGAAATGAAACCCTTTTTTCATTCTTGATTCTCGATCTATTTTATTTTGTTACGACTTCAGGATGACAGACTTCAACTCAATACCTGAGTGGGAAACCAAAATCGATCGGCGTCCATTTTGGGAAGTGAATATTGCTGTTTTCCCTGGGGAGGATTCGCCAGATTTTCTTTTCGACCGACCAGAAAATAAGTCGTCATCTTCCCTTTCCCTTTTACAGAAATCGTACCGCGTTTTTCCAGGACGAACCGATCGCAAATTCGCCGGTAAATGGCTTCAGTGACTTGAATTTTCCCAGGAACGCCGTGGGATTCCATGCGGCTGGCCGTATTGACCGTATCTCCCCACAAATCGTAATTAAACTTTTTGATGCCAATGACTCCCGCCACCACCGGGCCGGTATGGATGCCAATTCGCAAGCTTAACTGTTGATGGTGGCGCGCGTTAAAGCTGACGATCGCCTGTTGCATTTCCAAAGCCATTTGAGCGATCGCCACCGCACTATTTGCTATCGGCTTGGGGAGTCCGCCAACTACCATGTAAGCATCGCCAATGGTTTTAATCTTCTCCAGACCGTGCTTTTCGCTGAGTTTATCGAAGGCGGAGAAGACCTGGTTGAGCAATCGCACTAAATCCGTGGCCGAAATTTGCGCTGATAGTTCGGTGAACCCAACGATATCGGCAAACAAAACCGTCACCTCCTCAAAGTCTTCGGCAATGATGCCCTCCTCTTGTTTGAGGCGGTCGGCGATCGCTTCGGGCAAAATATTTAACAGCAGGCGTTCGGTCTGCTCTCGTTGCTCGCTTAGAGCCGCTTCTGCCCGTTTTCGCTGGATGAATTGACCGAGTTGTCCCCCCACCAGGGTCATCATCCGCAGTAAATCTCGATCGGGCGATCGCACTTCTTGAGAAAACAGCGTCATCACCCCGATCGTTTCGTTGCCGATTTGGATGGGGAAGCCACAGGCACAGCGCAGGGATTGAGTCGTGGCGGAGGCAGTGCGTTTGAAGCGACGATCCCTCACCCAATCGGCAATCCACTCCGACTTTCCCCTCTGCCAAATTTGACCGGGAATTCCTTCTTGGGGGGTGAAGGTTTTCTGTCTCGCAGCAAGCATCCATTGAGATAAATCCACGGAAGGGTCAGACCAAGCCGCCACGCAACTCAATCGCACGTTTTGGGGTGACTCGCCTCTGGGTTTGTCGGGTTCTGTATCCGGCAGCCACAACTCCCCTAAATCCCAATGCAGGTGTTCGCAAATGCCCTGCAAGATTTTAGGCATGGCATCTTCGATCGCGATCGCCTCGGAAAGAGTTTGGGTAATGCTCAACTGAGCCAGCGTCCGCTGTTGAGCGCGCAGTTGTTTGGTGACATCGCGCCCGATATAGATCAGTTCTTGCCAGTCTCGTCCCTGGTTGGGAATTACAGAACAAGAAAACGCGATCGTGACGTTTTCTCCGTTCCGGCAACGACAAACCAATTCGACATTTTTTAAAATTTCCCCATCTTCAGCCAAAAGATATCGTTGAATTTCGGCAATATCGAAGTTGGGATCGTCGAGAATGCTCAGGAAATGCTGCCCCACCAGTTCGGATTTTTCGTAGCCGAGTAGGGCAATGGTGGCAGGATTGACTTTTTGAATGGTTCCCGACAGATCGGTAACGAGCAAAGCATCGGCCATGGACATGACGATGCTCTCGGTATAGGCTTCGGACACGGATAACCGATCGACGAGCAACATCATCTCGTTGGAGGCCTGCACGAGAGTTTGCTCCAAGGTCATTCGATCGGTCACTTCTTCCAAAAACAGGATTAATCGATCGCCATGTTGCCCGAGGGCGATCGCATAAATGTCGAGATAGATCGGAGCATCGGGTTGAAAATGTCGGACAATTCCTTTCAAGACAAATTGTTCTCGATCTCCATGCAACACCTCTGAAAAAATTTCTTCCAATCCAAACAGTTCTGGAAACCCGATACCGATCTCGGTCTCCACATCGAGCTGTCTGGGGTCTTCGACAAATCGATCGCTGCCCCCAGATACTCGAACGATTCTCAAGTCGGAGTTGAGAATGATGTATTCAACGTGCGGCGGCACGAATTTTTCTCGATTGAAAGAACTCATCATAGATGCAGATGCCTTTTTGAGTTTGTTAGTCAGACAAATCCTCAAACCGTTTCACGTCAATGTTAGACATTGCGTTTAGTGCTTTTGTCATTGAGAAATGGGGAAAAAAGAAACACATCTTTTCGACCATGAGGGAGCGTCCGATGGCAGATCTTGCGGCGAGTGGGGTTTGCCCGAAACCTCTAGCCGATCGGAAGCGATCCCGCGATCGAGCAGAACCGCTCTCACGGCAAGCGCTCGTTGCAGTGCCAATTGTTGATTCGGTTCGATCCCGCCGAATTCATCGCTGTAGCCGACAATCTCCAACCGCATTTGGGGATTTTCGTCGAGTAAGCGTTCGACCCAAGTGACTTTAGTCTCCAAATCGATCGATTCAATTTCCGCCGAACCGGGTTTGAAGTAAATGCGCGTATCGATCTTCAACGGCTGAGTGCCGACAGTGTTGGTGACTGATTCGATACCGGGAATGTTCTCGAAAGCTTGAGTGACTTGTCCGGCTTCGGAGGCATTGGCAACGGTTCCCGTCACGGCGACCCGTCCTCGATCGTACATCGCGCGAATGGCGTTTCCTTCCCGATCGTTGAAAATATTCACCGTTCGATCGACTTCTGAGGTCGTTAAACTCGGGTGCGGGGGGACGCGAACGGTGGCGATCTGACTTTCTAAGTTCCGAGTCGGCTCGATCTGACCGATGAGAATTTCAGCTCGTTCTTTGAGGGCGCGATCGGGAACTCGTCCGGTAACGGTAATCGTATCTCGTTTTGCCCGAGCCTTGAGTCCGTAGACAGACAATTCTGGGGTGGTGAAAAAGGTCTTGTTGAGGCGATCGCTCACTTGCCGGTCGATTCGATTTTGATATTCCCACATTCCCAACGGAATGGCGATCGCACCGAGTAGTGCCACGCCGATAACGGCTAAAGCGGGCGGCCCTTTGCGCGGGGGTTTCGCACTCGTATCGAGAAGGGTAGACAAGCTATCTCGCACGTCATCGGGGATGCTTTCGGGGTCGCCTTCAAAAGCGGCAATTTCTTTATCGCGGTCGCGCACGATCGCCCCAAAAACCTGCTGCGCGCGTTTGATATAGCGTTTGGAGGGATCTCCATCAGTCACCACCGCCAGGTAGCTGTGTCCGGCCACTTCGAGGAGGATTTTGGAATCGCCGTAGGTAATCTCGTTTAGTTCCCCCTGAGTATCCGAAGCCGAGACGTATTCGGAGACGAAACTGCGCATGGCCGTGAGCATTCCGGCCACCATGTCCGATTCAAATTCTTCACTATCCGTCGGTTGTGCCGAGGCAATGGTTAAACCCGAAAGTTTGTGAATCAAGAAAACCATGCGGATGGAAAAGGAATCGGCTTCGGCTAGCAGGAGTTCCGACTCGGAGACCCCTTTGAGTTTGGCGCGGATTTTGCGAGAAATCGTCTTGACGCTGAGGGCGTTTTCGACTTTGTCGTTCACCTCCCGCATGGTTTCGGCGATCGCTTTAGCCACGGTATCGCCAATAATCGGATAGAACGCATCGATGGTCGATTCGGCACTAATCCGGATTTGTTCTTTGAAGGCGGCCGCCATTTCCGGGGCGATCGCCAGGGCCATTTCTTCGGGCTTATCTGCAATGCGCTTGGCAATGGCAGGGGGTAAAATGGGGGCGATCGCCTCGCTCATGGAATCGCCACCTTCCTGGGCGTTGTTTTGGATGGCGCGATCGATGATTGGAGCCAGTGCTGTGGAGAGGGAATCGCCATCGAGCTGAATTTGCCCGGCGATCGCATCGGAAAGCACCGGCGCTAGGGAGGTGGCTAAGTCTTGGGGTTGCTGTTGGGCGAGGGCGGCGATCGCGGCGTTAATTTCCTCGATTTGCCCCAGTCTCAACTGACTTTTGAAATGTTCTCGGACGGTCTGCTCGATTTGCAAAACTAAGGCTTGAGAAAATCGCCCTTTCGATAGCAGCAGCTGAGTGCCCAACCGTCGTTCGAGGCGCGCGGACAGTTGAGCGATCCACTCGGGTTCGGTGTCATTGGAGGCGGCGCTATCGACTTCGTTGGATTGAAGATAGGCGATCGTTTCTCGCCACTGGGCAACTTCCGACCCGAGCAAAAGGTCTTGAAGAGCCGCGACGGGGTCATCTGTGGGTGTAGCTCGAGACGGCTGAAAATTTTGAGTAGATGCTGGTTGGCTCGTACTAAGAGTCATAAGGCACTCTAGAAAATGGTAAATAAATGGCAACTCGATCTCAGCGGGAGACATCTGAAATCATGAGTTTGACGCAACAATATCGGCTGTCCAATTACACCC
This sequence comes from Zarconia navalis LEGE 11467, assembly GCF_015207075.1. GTDB lineage: Bacteria > Cyanobacteriota > Cyanobacteriia > Cyanobacteriales > Geitlerinemataceae > Zarconia > Zarconia navalis. The sequence goes on along the minus strand of NZ_JADEXN010000122.1, from coordinate 4,288 downwards.
AATCACTCAACATCGAGGCTCTTAAAGTTTGAATTCTCGTACCTGCATACAAGCCTATGGTAACGGTAATACACGATTTTCGAGTCCCATTTAATCGAGTGATTTTGAGTGAGAAATGACTATTTTCCCAAATCCCGATACTTTTATCTTATAGTCCCAACTCGGTCGTGTCAGGATGCTAATTCCTCCTAAATTACCATCCGTAAATACACTGAATTTGATAGTTTGTAGAGAAAAGATAAATATGGAAAACTAAAATTCATCTATAACCGATCGCACTTTGTATTTCAAGAATTTTGTATCTTGACCCACATGTTTTATTTTGTAAGACTTAAAATAAATCAAATATTTTATTTTAAGTCTTACAAAATAAAAAAAGTGAAAGGTTTTGTGGTTTGATAGCAATGGAAGAAACTACACCGACCTATGGCTCAAACAATTTGGATTGCTCGACACGGAAATCGCATTGACTTCGTTCGTCCCGAGTGGTTCGACACTGCAGAGCGCCCCTACGATCCCCATCTCTCCCCCGATGGTGAAATTCAGGCGAGGGAATTAGGCGATCGCCTCCAAGGTGAGGGCATTACTCATATTTTTGCCTCTCCCTTTTTGCGAACGGTGCAGACGGCGAATTATGTTGCCGATATTCTCGATTTACCCATTAAATTAGAATGGGGTTTGTGTGAATGGCTCAATCCGGGCTGGATGAAAGAAATGCCCGAAACCTTACCTCCTGAAACCTTAAAAAAACAGTTTTCTCGAATTGATTTAAGCTATCGATCGGTCGTGCAGCCTCAGTACCCAGAAACCGACAAACTATGCCAGCAGCGGACGGCAAAAACCGCACGGCTTTTAGTTGAAAACTATTCCACCGATTTATTATGGATCGGGCATGGAGCGTCGGTAGTAGGAGCGGCGATCGGACTATTAGGAGAATCCCGAGAAATAAAGGCCTCTCTATGCTGTTTGGTGAAGCTCGCGCACCGAAATTCTCGATGGGCGATGGAACTTAATGGTGATACATCCCATTTAAGTCAATCGGAGACGATCGTTCGCTTGAATTAAAAGAAATTCAATATTTTTTTATGTTTTTTCCCTTGTAAGGATGGGAAAAGAGGGAGAGGGTTCGATCGCTTTAAAACAAGTTGAGCATATACAAATTAACTGCACGTTAGCTTATTATCGATCGAGTTTCACGACAATTGGTAATCCTTGGTAGAACCGTACTGCCGAATCACCGCCAATCTCCCACCAAGACGTACGGGGCCCAGTACAGCGGTGCATCGCGACCGCGATCCCCATGCAAAAACGAAAGTTGGGCGCGACGTAGCGCCTCCGCGCGAGTTTCCCCAGCCACGAGGGATTTGTAAAAATGCCCCGCAAACTCTACAGCCGAGTCATCTTTGAGACTCCACAGGGAGGCGATGGTACTGCGGGCCCCCGATCGCACAGCCACTCCCGCCAGTCCCAAGACCGCACGTTTGTCTCCCGGTGCGGTTTCGCAAGCACTGAGAACGAGCAAATCGATCGCCTTGGCCCGATCGGGATTTCGGGATCGGAAAAGGCGATCGAACTCGCGAATCTCGATCGGACCGTCGGCAGCGAGAATAAATGTATTTTCTGCTTGAGAACTAAACCGATTAGGTTTTCGAGATTAGCCAGATCGAACTCTTTATCGAGTAGTTGTTCGGTAGCAATTCCCACATCTTCAAAGATCTGCAACTCTTCTCGGACGTAGGGAAGGGGCGAAAATCCAGAACCGACTGGGGGTTCGCTCAAACCGGCAACCAATCCCCTCAATTCGCCAGTCAGCGGTTGTGCGTCGACAAGATACAAACCCGGTTCGATGGCCACGGGATGCTCTTCAATCAGGTATTTTTCGCCATCGTACAATGCTGCCATGGGAATATTGCGCAACTCGCCATCGAGAACGAACACCAAGGTTTCATTTTCGGTCAGTTGAGAGGCAATCGGCGCGATCGACCATTGGTAAATCTGGTGGGACAACCGTTCGATTTCTCGATAGGCATAGGGCGTTTGCAACTGAAACCGGAGTTCTTCAATCGTCGCGACGAGTTCGGATTGGGGGACGATGGTGCGATAGTGCAATAAATCCGATCGTCCCGGCAACCGAACGATGAATTCCAATCGATCGGCTAAAATAATTTCGTAAATGGCAACGGCTTTCGGGTCGAGGCGATCGATGGCTTGGGGTTCGGCATCCACGCAGGCATCGCGAAAGAAGTTATCCAACTCTGCGAGTCCGAGCAACTCGATCGCCTCGCGGGCTTGGCGAAGATCGTCCTGGGACGGCGATTGGGGCGCTAAGAGCAAATCCACTAACTCGCGGTACACCGGTTCGACCCGATCTCGAAAATCGAACTGCACGTCCTGAGAAATCGCTACCAAATCTTTTCGCAGGGACTGTAGGGTCTTCACTGCTTCAGTGTAAGCCCCGATCGCCTCAGCTCGATCGGGAGAGGTCTGGTTTTTTAAAATCCGCCCCCACTGCCACTGCCACTGATAGGCAATATCTCGAGCCTGGATCGACTGGGCTAACAACAGGGCATTTTGGGTATAGGTTTTCGCCTTCTCTAATTGCCGATTCCCTTCGTAAAACTGACCCAAGTAACCGAGGGTATAGGACTCGGCCCGCGCATCTCCCAAATCTCGTGCCTGGTGTGCCGCCGCCAGCAACAGCCGTTCGGCATCCCCACTCAGGGCGACGTTCGACCTGGGCAAACCTCCCCCCATCAGACCGGCCACGGTTACATCGCCGCCCCAAACTCGTTCCATCAAGCTGCGAGCGAGATCGGTGCGGGCGTAGATGGTTTGGCGACCAATGGGCAACCGATCGATTTGTGCTTCAAGGTCGGGCCAGCGATCGATTTGGGGCACTCGATGGAGGGGATTTCGATCCGATCGACTTTCCCACTCCACCCTCAAGCTGAGGGCATCGAGTTGGGCTTGAATCTTGGTGGTTCGATTTGCGTTGGATGCGGCTCGATCGTAGCAGGTGAGGGCCAGGCGGGCGGCGGCTTTGGCGGTTTCGGAATGGTTGGAGTTATCGGAATTTTTTAATTCCCATTCTCGCTCGTAGATGGCGCGGGCTGTATTTCCCAGGCTAAACTGAACCGCCCCAATATCGGTGGGGGATTGGAGTCGGGTGGCAATTTCCAGGCTTTGGCGCAACGCTCCCCCGGCGGTTCTGGGTGGAGAGACCTCCGGAGGCAATCCATCCTCCATCGCCAATGCTGGCAACAACGTGCAAGTGCGATCGTCGAGATACTCTAAATTTCCGAACTTCCCCAACACCCGCAAAACGTTGCCCTGGCTGCGGAATCCCGCGACTTTGAGGGGGGAGTCGGGTTGAGTCTCTAACGTCCGTTCTAGGGCTTCGAGGGTGGTCTCGGCGCGACGATATAAGCCCAATGCCCTCATCGCCCGCAGGCGATCGAGCTGGCTGCGAACTACCCCATTTTCATCCCCAGCCCGATCGTAAAGTTCCGTCGCATTTTCCCAATCCTCCAAAGCGCGATCGTACTCTCCCCGCTCGAATTCCAAGTTGCCGCGAATATGCAGAGTTTGGGCATAGATGCTCGATGCCGTCCCCTCACTATCAGGGGCACTCAGGAGTTGCAAACTTCGATCGATTGCCGTTTGGGCTTCGTCCCACCGTCCCAGTTTTTGCCAGCACAGGGAGAGATTGCTCAGGGCCATCGATCGCCGCCCAGGGTCGGTTTCCGCCTCGGCCATTTGCTGCCAAATCCGCGCGGCTTCGGCAAAATTTCCCGCTCCGTAGAGGTTTCGACCCTGGGCTTCGAGATCGACGGTGGTGTTTTGGGAGGTGGTGTTTCGATCGGTGGTATTTTGAGGGTTCCGGGCGATCCTCAGTTCTACTAGGGGGGAAAGGGAACTGGCAATGTGCGGTGTCTGGGTTGCTGATGCCCCGGATGCGAGACGGGGCAAAACCTGCAATCCTAACACCAAGCAAAATCCCAGGGCAAACACCAGCATTTGGAATAAAACGCGCTTCATCTAACCTTCCTCCCCAACTTCAGATGACTGGCAAGTGACGCGAAACTTCTCGTTCCCGTGGGGGATTACGGTGGGAGGATGCGCCGTCAGAATCACTTCGCCATCGGGTCCGAGAATCCAACCCTGGGCTTCAACGAGGCGATCGGGCTGGGATATATTTTCAGGGGTGGCGCGATCGTCCGAGCGATCGAGTTTCACTAACTCCACAAACCCCTCTTCCCCCCGTAAAGACTCCCGAGGGGTTGGGGGC
>NZ_JADEXN010000121.1 GCF_015207075.1 Zarconia navalis LEGE 11467 | reverse complement strand
TCATTACCCTAGCCACAGAACACAATGCGGTGCTCGATCCCTTGCAGTACCTCAAGTCTCTGGGGTTTGAGATAACGGTTCTCCCGGTGGGTACTGACGGATTGCTGGATTTGGACAAACTCGAAGCGGCGATGCGTCCCGAGACGATTCTGGTGTCGGTGATGGCGGCGAACAACGAAATTGGCGTATTGCAGCCAATCGCCGAAATTGGGAAACTGTGTCGCGATCGCCAGGTTCTTTTCCATACCGATGCCGCCCAAGCCATCGGCAAAATTCCCCTGAACGTCGGGGAAATGTCCATCGATTTGATGTCCCTGACTGCCCATAAGGTATATGGCCCCAAGGGAATCGGGGTGCTGTACGTGCGTCGCCGCAACCCAAGAGTCAAGCTAGCCGCCCAACTCCACGGCGGCGGACACGAACGGGGAATGCGATCGGGAACCCTCTATCCACCCCAAATTGTCGGCTTTGCCAAGGCGGTGGAATTGGGCTTAGAAGAGATGGAAACAGAGGCACAACGGTTAGCAAAACTGCGACAGCGGCTGTGGCAACAGCTATCGGAGTTAGACGGGGTTTATCTCAACGGACATCCCGAGAAACGACTACCGGGAAATTTGAATATCAGCGTGGAAGGGGTAGACGGTCAGGCGCTATTGTTAGGATTGCAGTCGATCGTCGCCCTGTCGTCGGGTTCGGCTTGCACCTCGGCGAAAATCGAACCGTCCCACGTTCTGGCCTCTCTCGGACTGCCGGAACCCCTGGCATACGCTTCCTTGCGATTTGGGTTGGGGCGCTTCACAACGGCGGAGGACATCGATCGAGTGGCGGTTGGGGCGATGGATACCATTCGATCGTTACGTCGGGCGAGGGGAATTCCGAATTCGGAATTCTGAGTTCGGAATTCCGAATTTTAAGTTCTAGACCCTTTTGCTTTGGATATTGCCGTTGAAATGCCGAACTGCTCATGCCAGACTTTTTAATTATTGGGGCGCAAAAATGCGGAACGACATCTTTGTATTGCTATCTCGCCCAACATCCGCAAATTATTACCGTTCCCCATAAAGAAGTTCATTTTTTCGATCTCAATTACGATCGGGGATTGGATTGGTATGGCGCTCATTTTCCACCCTCGGGATTGCCCGGTGCGATCGCCGGTGAAGCCAGTCCCTACTATCTTTTCCACCCCCAAGTTCCCGCCCGCGTTTACCAACACTTTCCCCAAATTAAATTAATCGTTCTCCTGCGAAATCCCGTCGATCGCGCCCTATCACAGTACCATCACGAAGTCAAGCTGGGGTTCGAGCAACTTCCCCTCGAAGAGGCGATCGCCCGCGAACCGGAACGACTGCAAGGAGAAGTGGAAAAACTCAGCACCGATCCCACCTACTACAGCTACAATCACCAGCACTATACCTACTTGTCGCGGGGACGCTATCTCGAACAACTGCAACGGTGGCGAATCTATTTTCCCCCAGAGCAGTTTTTGATTCTCAAAACCGAAGATTTACACGATCGTCCCGATGAAACGTTGGCGCGAGTCTTGGCGTTTTTACAATTGCCGATCGTCGATTTGCCCACATATCTCAGCTACAACGCCGGCAGCTATCCCCGCGCGATCGAATCCGTCAAACAAGATTTAACCGACTATTTTCGAGAACCCAACCAACAGCTCTGGAAGTACTTACAACAAGATTTTGATTGGCAATAATTTTTAAGTCATCGCCAGCACGATCGCGAACTGATTTAAATTGGGATGTTTGAGCCGAATGCCTGTGCCCCGATCTCGACTAACTCACGGTCGAAGCGATCGTCCCGGTTTGCGGCGAACTCGCACTCGCCCGTTCTTTCACCGGAATCCGACCCGCCAAATAGGCCAACCGTCCCGCCTCCACCGCCATCCCCATCGCCTTTGCCATCACCGGGGGATTTTGCGCCAGGGCGATGGCCGAATTAATCAACACCGCGTCTGCCCCCATTTCCATGGCTTGGGCGGCTTCGCTGGGGGTGCCGATGCCCGCATCCACCACCACCGGAACCTTGGCACTTTCAATAATAATCCGGATATTGGCGGCCGTTTGTATCCCTTGTCCCGACCCGATCGGAGAGCCCAACGGCATCACTGTAGCGCAGCCGACATCCTCCAACCGTCGCGCCAGCATCGGATCGGCATTGATGTAGGGCAATACTGCAAAGCCTTCTTTCACCAACTGTCCGGCAGCTTCTAACGTACCGATGGGATCGGGCAATAGGTAGTGGGGGTCGGGAATCACTTCTAATTTGACAAAATTATTGTCTTCCTGACCCAACAATTTCGCCATTTCCCGACCCAACCGCGCCACCCGAATTGCTTCTTCGGCAGTTTTGCACCCAGCGGTATTAGGCAGCATCCATTGTTTCGACCAGTCCAACGCTTCGGCAAGTCCTTCGTGTCCCGGTGCGTTGGTTTGGACGCGGCGCACTGCCACGGTAACGATTTGGCAGCCACTGGCGGCGATACTTTGGCGCATCCGATCGAAATCGGTATATTTCCCACTCCCTGTCATCAGCCGAGATTGAAATTGCCGTCCGGCGATTTCGAGCAGGTTTTCTGGAGCGGTTGCCAACGCAGAGGGTGTGGCAAACGCGATCGAACTGGCCGTGGGGGAAGTCAAATTGGAAGACATGGAACGATAGTGGTTTGTTGGAGTGGCAATGGTGTTGGATTGAGCGACCCGGCGATCGAATCGACGGACGCTAAACTGTTTGAGGAGTGGGTCTGTTTTTCCCTCTAAAATCGAGTCGGCGAGCAATTTCGCGGATATCGGGGCGAGTAAAATGCCGTTGCGATAATGTCCCGTTGCCAAAGTCAAATTACTCCAATCGCTTGCCCCTAAAATGGGGAGTTCGTCGGGAGTTGCCGGACGAAAGCCCCACCAAAACTCTTCAATGGGGTAGTTTTCTAAAGCTGGATACATCCCGATCGCCCGATCGAGCAATCCTTTCATCCCCGACGGCGTATTGCCGGGAGTAAACCCCACATCTTCGCTAGTCGCCCCGATAATAATTTGCCCGTTGCGACGGGGGACAATATAAATACCCGGCCCGAACAACACCCGTTGCAGGGGAGATTTTTCACCCTGGGGAACCCGAACTGACAGCATCTGACCTTTCTTGGGAGACACGGGAACCGGCAACAACTCTTCAAACCACGCCCCCGTCGCCAAAACGTAACGATAGGCTCGATCGATCCCATCTCGGGTACGAACCCCAACGACCTGGCCATCCTGCCGCTCGATCGATTCCACTGCACTGCCTTCTTGCAGGTTAACGCCTAATGTCTGCGCCGCGACCCACAGAGATCGGGCTAGCATTTGGTTATCCACCTGACCGTCTTCGGGAAACCACCAGCCCCCCGTCACCTCTGTCCCCAATCCCGGTTGGTACTCGCGAACGGCATCCCCATCCATCCAGTAGGCGGGGAGACCGGAACGGGCAATACCGACGCGAGATTTGACGGGTTCTCGGGCGGGTTCTCGGGCAAAGTCCGGTGTTGTCCCATCCACAACCGGTGCTAAAATCCCACAAGGCCAATACTCGATCGCCAATCCGGAAATTTCTGCGAGTTTGCGGGTCCATTCGGGATACATCTGGCGCGATCGCAAACACAATTCCAGCATGGGACCCGAAGGAATTCCTTCGGCTTGGGGCGCGATCATCCCAGCGGCTGCGTGAACGGCCGCTTCTCGGAAGTTTCGGCTTTTCACCGTCACCGAAGCTCCCCGTAGTTTTAACTCGACGGCCAACGACAGCCCGATCGCGCCGCTGCCAATAATCAAAATTTCCTGTGTCATTTTTGTCTGTTGGATGGGGAACGGGCAAGAACGATGGGCGATTCACTCGTTCCCCACCTGTCATGTTTGCGGTTGAGAATCTGGGGGACGAGAAACTCGATCCCGTTAAGGTCTCACCCCTGACAAAAATTCTAAACTCCAGGGATGGGATCGAATCCCGAGGCTCGATTTTCCCGCACCACCACCGTTCCCGGTCGCGCGGCGTCGCGATTTACCACAAGCCCCGGATCGGTCGGTTATTAGAACCTGTATTCCTGGCCCCACTACCGGAATTCGGGCGATTGGTATTATTCACCGGTCGTTGAGTCACTCGATTCGTCTGACGGGGGGCTTGAGTCTGAGGACGGGTTCCCGGCGTTTGGGTTCCCCCTCCAGAGGGTTGGTAAACCTGGCGGGGGGCTTGGGCTTGGGGGCTTCCTGTTTGAGTGGTTCCGGGGGAGGTTGCACTATTGGGGCTTTGAACGCTTCCAGGGCCCGTAAAGACCGGCGTTCCCGTGGTCGGACTAGTGGAAAATCCTTGTTGCAGGGCTTGATTGCTGTTGGCAGCTTCCGTTGAGGTCTCGCTGTCTGCAGTGTCGTCGTCGGGAATAAACTGCGCGATCGCCCAGGGGACTAAGCCCACCAGCGTGCCGAGGAGAAAACCCGAGATTAAGGTAGCTCTCGAAGTAGGGGTTGGTGTATTGCTCATGGGTGGATGGGAAAATGCAAGCGTTAATATTTTTAGAGCTGGGGAACAGGCATCGGAGTCACAATTTTGGATTTGGGTGCTGACGAGCGACACCCAGCACTGCCGCTTTCAACCTACCCACTTAAGATAATAAACTTGAATACAAATAAAACCGAGATTAAGTTTTCGGCTCCTCGATATCGGTAACGGAGGACGCGGTTTGTCTGCTTGGGGTTCTATCTGGAGTCCACACCGTTTGCTCCCCCTGTCCCCAAAATTTATCGAACTTGCTCACTCGAACATCGCCTAAAACCTGAGTTTGACAGGCTAAGCGCAAATCGCGATCGCCATCGTGAGGGGGCAAGGATCGTCGGGTGCGATCGCGCCAGTTGGCTGGGGAAACCTCCCCTTCCACTCTTACCGCACAGGTTCCGCAGCTCCCGATCCCGCGACAGTTAACGATCGTCGCTTGGCCGTTGTACAGATCGACTCCCCCAGCGAGTAAAACTTTTCGGAGATTGGCTCCGCGATCGCAGAGAATTCTTTGACCTTCGGCTCTCACGTATGGCATGGCTTTGATGGATTTGGAGATTGCCTGCGGGCGACAATGGTTTGTGGATCGCGGTTTGTGGGTCGCGGTTTGTGGGCTGCACAGGACGGTTCGCCGATCGAAATCGAACGTGGAATTGGGGAGCGATCGCGCCTCTATCTAGTAGTTTGCCATCAATTGGTTCGCACGATCGCAAATCCTTCTGCTATCCTCTGCAAAGCGAGCATTTTCGCGCTCGGGTCACTTACTCAGTTTTCCACTCAAATTCTACAAACTCGATTCGATCGGTATCGATCGGGAGACTTAACTCATGGTACTAAAATCTAAACTATTCAACGTCTTGTCTGTAGCAGCGCTGATGACCGTTGCCCCCATGGCAGATGCCTGGGGAACGACGATAGCAACGGCGTGGCGAGAAGAGCAAATCGACCGACAAACCTGTTTGGGACGCGCGCGAGATGTGCTGTACCGCACTGGGTTTGAGGACAACGTCCAAGAAGTTGGCGGAGAGTCGGTATTTGCTACGAGCGGCAACTACATGGCTAGTATTCGTTGCCTCAACGATCGCTCTTTGGTCTTTTTCGCAGTGGCAGGGCCTAACGCGATCGTCAGCGATATGGTCACTAGCATTCGCTACTATTTTTAGGGTCGCTTCAGACTCTAGGCTCGCTCGACTCTCGTTTATAAAGGAAATCTTAATTTCCCCGGAGGGTGGGTTCGGCGCTCGTTCAATTCAGTACCCCCAGTTTTCAGGTGAACCTGCGCCGATCTCACCCATTTTGGGAATGTTAGCCTCGTAATATCGATCGAAGACCTCTGACTTGCGGCGGGTGCGCGCTCTTTTGTCTTTCCAGACGCCAGAGTCCTAAATTTGGCGAAGTTTCGGGTAAAAACCGACTTTGAAACCCGACAATATTTAGCCCGATGGAGTCAGGATTTTTGAGGGTTGGCGCCGTTCGACCTAAATTTTTGCCCCTGTTCCCCTCCCGATGGTGGCTCGCGCTGAAAACGGGAGTCTTTAGCGGATTGGAAACATGAATCGACTCTGCATTTACGATACGACCTTACGAGATGGTGCCCAAAGTGAGGGACTCTCATTTTCGGTCGAAGATAAGTTACAAATCGCTCGCCAATTAGATCGATTGGGAATTCCGTTGATTGAAGGGGGCTGGCCGGGAGCCAATCCGAAGGACGTACAGTTTTTTTGGCAATTGCAAGAAGAACCCCTCACTCAAGCTGAGGTTGTCGCTTTTTGTTCCACTCGCCGTCCCGGTCGGCTGGCAGCGGAGGAACCCATGCTGCAACCGATTTTAGCAGCCCGAACCCACTGGGTGACCATTTTTGGTAAGTCTTGGGACCTCCACGTCACTGAAGGGCTAAAAACGACTCTCGATGAAAATTTGGCGATGATTCGAGATACGATCGAATTTTTCCGAGATCGGGGTCGCCAGGTCATTTACGATGCCGAACATTGGTTCGACGGCTACCGCAATAATCCCGAATATGCCCTCTCGACTCTAAAAGTAGCGATCGCGGCCGGTGCCGAGTGGATAACCCTGTGCGACACGAACGGAGGAATGTTACCCCACGATATCGCTCGCATCATCCGCGAAACTCGTGCTGCCCTGAAGTCGACAACGGATGAACCGATAAAATTGGGCATTCACACCCACAACGATTCCGATACGGCCGTTGCTAATGCGATCGCGGCGGTGATGGAAGGAACCCAGATGGTACAGGGGACGATGAACGGCTACGGCGAACGCTGCGGCAACGCCAACCTTTGCTCGTTGATTGCCAACCTTCAGCTCAAATTGGGCTATCGCTGCATTGAAGATGCTCAAATGGCTCGACTAACGGAAGTAAGCCGCTTTATCAGCGAGGTGGCGAATCTTGCCCCGGACGATCGCGCGCCTTTTGTGGGGCGATCGGCATTCGCTCATAAGGGGGGAATTCACGTCAGTGCGGTACAACGCAACCCAAAAACTTACGAACACCTACCACCCGAAAGCGTCGGCAACCAACGCCGAATCGTCATTTCCGAACAAGCGGGGTTGAGCAATCTTCTGGTAAAGGCCCGCAGTTTCGGTATTGACTTGGAGAAGCAAAATCCCCTCTGCCGCGATATTCTCACCCGGTTGAAAGAGTTAGAAAGTCAAGGCTATCAGTTTGAAGCAGCCGAGGCGAGTTTCGAGTTGTTGATGCGGGAGGCTTTGGGGGAGCGTTCTGGGTTTTTCGACATCGATGGCTTTCAAATCCACTGCCACCAAGAGCGCACTCTCAGCCATGCTTTGGCAACGGTTAAGCTAACGGTCAACGGTCGAGAAATCCTCGAAGCTGCTGAGGGTAACGGCCCGGTTTCGGCTCTAGATGCAGCATTGCGCAAGGCCTTGGTGAACTTTTATCCCGAAATTGCCCAATTTAACCTCGCCGATTACAAAGTCCGCATCCTCGATAGCAATGCGGGAACGGCGGCGAAAACGCGAGTTTTAGTCGAATCGACCAACGGCCACCAACGTTGGCGTACCGTTGGGGTCTCAACGAATATTATCGATGCCTCTTATCAAGCGGTGGTTGAAGGTTTGGAATACGGACTGTCGTTGCAAGAGCGGGCAAAAGCATTGCTGAGTTTGCGATCGCCCGGATAAGTCCGATGGCTGGGAGAATGCGATCGAGTTGGAGTCGAATCGAGCCGCGAAAGAGAATCAGGGATGTTGTTAGATCGAGTTCGGACGATCGTCTCAAAACGTCTCCCGTTTTTCCCTGTCTTTGTGGTTGATTAAAGTTGTTAAATCGCCTCGGCACGCCATAAAAATGACCGTCCTGTTAGCGGACAGTCATTTGATTTGAACTTATTCAGTTCCAATAAATTTAGAAGAATAATAACTTTACCTAACCTTCTTCTACTTGCTCTAAGTTATCTGGGTCGACGTAGTGACAGCTCACGTCATCAACACAGATTAAAGCCCAACCCGATTCATCAACTCCCATTAACGTATAAGAACCTTCCCGAATAAAAAAACCTTGATGGTTGCGTGTTTCGGGCTTGACTTCTACATTATTTGAATGACTTTCCATGATGCTTTCTACTCCCTAACTCGGATACAGCAGACAACTGTCTAATATATAATTCGTTAATACTTGTCTTTGTCAAATATTATCATTTACTTCTTGCTTTTTTCATTAAGTTATCTAATAAATCGTGAAGCCGTCTTAATAAAGGAGATAGATGAGACGGGAGAGTCGTCGGGAATGGAGGGGGATGACTGCAAATTAAAGTCATTTCCAGTTTACTGGGAAATCGAAAATCAATCGAACTGTTTTGGAAGCTTGCCATCGATACGATCGCGATGCATATAAAGTCACAATCTCGCGATTCCCAGCCATTTTGCAATCGAGCCAGCTATTCAATTTTAAAGAGTTGACTTCGTACGATCGAATCTCGTTTTTAGGAGGATGAGGTCAGCTTTTTGAGGCAGAGGAAAATGGAAAGCTCCCTAGAACTCCAATGACATTCACCACAGGTTCTGGGGTGATTTCGACGCTGTTGCGTGTTTTTTGCGGAGGTTCGAGCAATATTAAAGACCTTATATTTTCCACGAATAGCTTAAGGACGCGGCCAAGGAATCGTCGAATCGCTGGCAATTTGACGCGCCACGGCTGCGGCTCCCAAGGCATTTAAATGGCTTGGATCTTGAAAATAATCGTAGCGATCGAGTCCTTTTCCTGAGAGATCTCGCCAGAAAAAGCCCTTTGTGGATGCAAGCTGCTGCATATGGCGGCGAAACTCGCTCTCGTATTGAAATCGCACCGAATCGAGGTAATCGGGGGTGAGGGGTAAGTTAACGAATACCACCGGAATTTGCCGAGCGCGGGTATAGCTGAGGAGAGAATCCATTGCTGCTGCCTGAACGCCTCCCAGGTCGAATGCTTCGTAGTCGCGATCGTACTCCCCCGGCACGTAAGGATAAATTTGGTAGTAAGTATTGGGATCGAATCGCTCTTCAACCGCCACAAATCCATTAGCATCGACAGAACTCTCGGCAGCATCGATGGCATCTTGAAGCAGATCCGCAGTTAAGGCAGGTTCGAGAGTGGCATTCGCCGAGGTGATTTTAGCGCTTGCGAGTACGGTGGAGCCAGAATCGATCTGTTTGGCATTTCCCCCAGACCGATAGCCTTGGGAGGAAACGATCTCGCCATAGGTGCGATCTTCGCGACCGCTATTGAGCGCGCGGACGCCATCGACCCACAAAATCAGTTTGGGTAATTCTTCTGGGGGAATTAAATCCCGCACCATCAAATCGACGACTTGAGCGGTTGCCCCGTGGATGCCGAAGTTAAACACTTTGAGACCGTTATAACCCTGCGTTCCCAGTACGTATTGGAGCATTTGTGGGTCTATCCCCTGGGCAGCTCTCGAACTGCCCAGAATCAAAATATCAGCCGGTCCTATCGCTCGTACGTACGAGCGATATAAAACAAGTTTTTCGTCGAGTAGGGGGCTATTGAACGTGGGGTAGGAAAATCCTAAATCCGCCGTGGATGCCTGAGAAATGGCATAGGCTGCATTGCGCAGGTACTCGATGACTTTTTTTTGGGCGAAAGCTCGTTTGGGATCGCCGGGGGGAACCGCTTGCATCAGAGCGACAGCATCGATCCAAGTGCGAGCGACGAGGTCCCAATCTTCGGGCGATCGAGCATTTTGAGTTAGAGTCCAAGCTTCTAGAGCGCGCTCGACAGCTAAATCGAATGGCTCTCGTTCCACTTGAGGAGCCACATCGGTCGGTGAAGTTTCCGGGGTTTGACCCTGAATCGGTGGATTGGGCGAGCAACTCCAGATTGCTAAAGCCGCTACGACTAAGGCGATCGGTCGAACGCTGAGAAACCATCGAAAGTTTAAAATCACGGATTCGATCTCAAATGGTCAAAGGGAATGGCCCGATCTCTCGACCGGGCCGTGGGGACTACTCTTCTTCCTCTAGAATCGAGGGAGACGACATATCGTCGCCGTCTGCGATCGAATCATTTCCATTGGGAGAAGACATCGGTATATTGCTAACGTTATACGTCCGGGCGGTGCGATCGTCGAGCACCATATCGGTGAGTTCTTCCTCTTCATCGCCAATTCCGAAACCCGAGCTAAAGTCGGGGCTGGGACTGGAAATGTAATTGAGGTCTTCGTAAGCATTAAATCCCGTCCCCGCCGGAATCAAGCGACCGATAATCACATTTTCCTTCAGGCCCCGCAGCCAATCGGACTTCCCTTCGATGGCGGCTTCGGTGAGGACGCGGGTGGTTTCTTGGAAACTGGCCGCACTAATGAAGCTATCGGTGTTGAGAGAGGCTTTCGTAATCCCGAGTAAGACGGGGGTGTACTGAGCGGGGGCACCGCCGGTAATCGACATGGCTTCGTTGACCTGTTCCACCTGCCGCAGTTCGATCAGCTCGCCCGGAAGCATGGTGGTATCTCCTCCATCTTCAATGCGGACTTTATTGGTCATCTGTCGGACGATGACTTCGATGTGTTTGTCGCTGATGTCGATGCCCTGGGATTGATAGACGGACTGGACTTCGTTAACCAGGAAGGTCTGAACCTTTTGGAATGCGACTAGAGCCGCATGATACCCACCTTCGGGCTGGAGATGCTCGAACCAGACTTCGAGAATTTCGTGGGGGTTGGCCGGGCCGTCGGTGAGTCGCTCTGCGGTTTCGACCTCCTGACCGTCTAGAACGAGAACGTTTTGTCCCGGACCGGGTCGGTATTCGGCGATCGTCCCGTCGGCATCCACCACTCGAATCTCGCTCGTATCGTCTTCTTCGTATACAACCTGAGCCATGCCCGGTCCTTTTGCCAGGATACAGGCTTCTTTCGGCTTACGGGCTTCGAGTAGTTCTTCGATTCGGGGT
>NZ_JADEXN010000120.1 GCF_015207075.1 Zarconia navalis LEGE 11467 | reverse complement strand
CGATCGTTCCCATCGGCGAGTGGGTTTTGCGGACGGCTTGCGCTCAAAATCAGGCTTGGCACGCTGCCGGGTTCGGGCAGCTGAAAATGTCAGTGAATTTGTCGGTACGACAGTTCCAACATCCCCATATTGTGAGTGATATTGCCACAATCCTCAAAGAAACGGGCCTAGATCCACAATTTTTGGAGTTGGAAGTAACTGAAACAACGTTGATGCAGAATATCGAGATGGCTCGACCCATTTTGATCGGTTTGCAAGAGATGGGAATTCACTTGGCTCTAGATGATTTTGGCACTGGCTACTCTTCTTTAGGCTATCTCAAACAATTGCCTTTCCATACGTTAAAAATCGATCGCTCTTTCATCCACGATTTGGAAGATAACTCTCCAGATATGGCAATTGTTTCGGCTGTTATAGCTTTGGGTAGCGGACTCGATTTGCGGGTGATTGCAGAAGGTGTGGAAACTCAATACCAACTGGATCTACTCTCGAGTTTAAACTGCCAACAAATGCAGGGCTACTTATTTGCGGCTCCCCTCAAGGCTCTCGATGCAACAAAGTTTTTGCTCGAACATAGTCTGAGTCTCACAGATGATAGCGAAGCTGAGGGCTAGTGCAGCGCGGCAATTGACAATCGATCGTCGACCGTTGACAATTAATAGGAACTTGGCGTAGCTCAATTTTCCATCAGACCGCAGTTAGGGTCAAAGGTGAATTTGTACCAAATATTTATCTACCGCTTTGGGGGTAGCCAACTTCGCGAGCGCGATGAATCGTATTCCGTTCGACCCCAATGGTGTCAGTAGACCCAATGGATGCTTTTTTGGATTTCCCGATTCTGGGGAAGAAGCCAAAATTGTATTTTTGCCCGTTCCTTGGGATGTGACAACATCCTATGGTATCGGTACGGCTGATGGCCCCCAAGCTATTTTAGAGGCCTCGCTTCAGGTGGATTTGTACGATTTCGATCTGCCCGATGCTTGGCAAATTCCGCGCGGGACGATTCCGATCGACGCTCGGATTCGCGATCGCAGCGCCACTCTGCAACACCAGGCGAGATCGATCGTCGCCCACCTAGAAGAGGGTGGAGAGGTGAGCGATCTGGCGATCGCCGCCCAACTCCAGATCGTTAATCAAGCATCGTCGGTATTGAACGATTGGGTGTACGAGCGCGCCCGATCTCTGCTTGAAGAAAACAAGCTCGTCGGTTTAGTTGGGGGCGATCACAGTACTCCTCTGGGTTTGATGAAGGCTTTAGCCCAAAGGCACGGCGAGTACGGTATCCTCCAAATTGACGCTCACGCCGATTTGCGGCAGGCTTTTGAGGGATTTACCCATTCCCACGCTTCGATTATGTACAATGCCTTGCAGCTATCGGAAATGACCCATTTAGTGCAAGTGGGGATTCGGGATGCGTGTGAAGAGGAGCGCCAACTCGCTATAAGCGATTCTCGGGTAGTGATGTTCGACGATTGGCAACTCAAAGCTAATGGTTATCAGGGAATTTCGTGGCACCAGCAATGCGAGGCGATCGTGGCAGCGCTGCCTGAGAAAGTCTATATCAGCTTCGATATCGACGGACTCGATCCTCGATTTTGTCCTCATACCGGTACGCCGGTTCCGGGAGGATTGGACTTCAATCAGGGGATTTATTTAATCCAGATATTAGCTAGATCTGGAAAAACGATTATTGGCTTCGATTTGTGCGAAGTTGCACCGGGGATGAATGACGAATGGGATGGTAACGTTGGCGCGAGATTGCTTTACAAATTGTCGAATCTAATGTACTTATCTGGGCGATCGCGATCGAACAAAAAGTGAAAGAGAGGTCTCTCAAACCCATAGAGTGTAAGAGAGAGCGCACTAAACAATTGTGAAAAATCGATCGAGCGATTTAAGTTATACTAAATCTTCATAAAGTTCACCGATTCGCGATCGATTTGAGGTCGATCGACCCCATTAATTGAGTGAGTTATGAAACTGCTAGAGACGATCGACTTAAGCTTAAATGGCCACCCTACATAAAGCCCGCACTAACCGTTCAGACGCAAAATGAAACAAAAAATCATCCCAAATCCTCTGTGTGCTTCTCAATCGAAATTAGAGGGAATTTCTTATCTGGTTGACAACTATTTTACGGCGTATAATGGGGCGCGATTGCGGGAAATCTGTCAACTTCTCGTCACCAAAATTCTCCAACCCGAAGTAACAGTAGGACTTAGCTTGAGTGGTGCTTTAACCCCCGCAGGGTTTGGCACGTCGTTACTGTCACCGCTCATTGAGGCTGGATTTATCGATTGGATCGTCAGTACGGGAGCCAATCTCTATCACGATTTACATTACTCTCTCAATTTCGAGCTATTTGCCGCTCAACCATCTCTCGATGATATCGAGCTGCGAAAAAACAATACAATTCGCATCTACGATATTGTTTTTAAATACGAAGTTTTGCTCAAAACCGATGAATTTATCCGAAGTATCATTCAAGGGGAAAAATTTCAAAAACAGATGTCAAGTGCCCAGTTTCACTATCACTTGGGTGAATATATCAACAATGTCGAGCAAAGTTTTGGGATTACGTCGGGATTGCTTTCAACAGCTTATCGGTGTGGCGTTCCCATCTATACAAGTTCCCCTGGAGATAGTTCCATCGGCATGAACGTCGCTGCCGCCGCACTGACGGGTTCTCAACTGGTTATCGATCCGAATCGAGATGTCAACGAAACGGCGGCGATCGCCTACGATGCTCGAGGGAAAGACGATCGCGGAAAAAGTGCGGTCATTATTTTAGGTGGCGGTTCCCCAAAAAACTTCATCTTACAAACGCAACCCCACCTTCACGAAGTTTGCGGCTTGGAAGAACGGGGACACGATTATTTTATTCAGGTGACCGACGCGCGCCCCGACACGGGAGGACTCAGCGGCGCCACACCCGGCGAGGCGGTGAGTTGGGGCAAAGTCGAACCCAACCAGTTACCGGACTCCGTGGTGTGCTACGCCGATAGTACGATCGCTCTCCCCATTCTGACGGGTTACGCTCTCGATCGGGCCGCACCGCGATCGCTCAAACGCCTTTACGATCGACGAGTGGCGATGCTCGATCGATTGCGCCAAGACTATATCCGACAGGTCGATTAATTTCCCCCTCTCTCTTTCGACGTTGCCAGCATTAGATTTGAGTCGTTGTAAAACTTATATCCAATCCCAAAATCTAAGCCTTTGATATCCTTCTCGGTTTGATAGATCTCCCTCAAATCCGATTGATATCGCTCGGCAAACAACTCGATGGGACTGACGTAGGCTCCATAAAACTGCCGATCCCATTGTTCGGGATCGAAGTATCGCACCGGCATCCCCGAATCGTCTTGCAAGACGTGGCTGCTTTGGGTCAAAATCAGATCGCGAATGGTGGAAAAACTCTCGTTATGCATCAGATACGATGCCGCCTTTAGATAGGTGGTTGGCGTATCGAGTGTCTTGACGAATTCGATAAATTCTGGTGTTCCCTCCAAGCCGGTATTCGATAAATCTGTCGAGAAGTAATAGAGGGTTTTGGATTGAGATTCTCCTTCGGGAACGAAAGAAATTTTGACCCCCGGCACTAAACCCGAATCGATGAGTTCGTTGCGGTTGGCAAAGGGTTGCAATTCGGAATTTTCATCGAGTCCCACGTACTGCGCGTCGAGAATGTTATTGTTCGTGCGTGCCAGAAACACAAATAGAATCGGCAAGACTCCCTGTTCGTCTAGATCGACTGCCATATCCTTCGTACGGAAAAAGCTATATTGCAAGATGGCATATAACGATTGGTTGACCCCTTGCAGGCGGTTGCTGATGGCTGACTCCGGTGTAATTTCTGGCAGTTCTCCCACCGGTTCTAACCCCACCATCACGTAATCGGTGGCTTCGGGAAAAAAGGTGTAGCCGTATAAAATATCCGGCCCGCTAAACGGATAAAAAATTTGCGGAGAACCCTGGTTAATCGACTGAAGTTCTTCAGCGGCCCAGGTTCTGGCGCGAGAAAGCTGTTGGCTTTCTAACCGAGACCAGGCACTGTTGAGAAAGTTGGCATGGTCTAGCCAAACCGAACTGTCTTGCAAGGAAGCAATGGGACTGCTTCGATCCACTTCCAAACCGGCAAGAAATCGAGATGAATCGGTCAGAAGGGCAGCTCGTTCGGAGTCGAAGTCATTCACCGACGGTTCAACAGCCGTTGTATCAGGGGCAGAAGACTCATCAGAAGCAGAAGACTCACCTCCCGCAGATGTCCCGGACTCTTGCGTTTCGCTGTTGCTAGAGGTCGTTTCCGATGCCCCATTTCCTGATGTCTCGCTCGCACAGGAGGATAGACCGATGGGAAGTAAAACCGTTGCGAGCAAAATTAAGAAAAACTTTTTCATGACAATAGGGGGTATTCTCAAGATCGAACAATACTTAGTTTTTAAGTATCTGAAGAAATAACTTTCTTTTTGACCGCCAGAAAGTAAACCGGCAATCCAAGAGCTAACGTTCCCAAACCGGCAAGGGATTCCATTGTTTTATCTTTGAATATAAAAACAAGTATCCACAGGCTAATGGCTAGAAACACGATCGGGACAATTGGATATCCCCAGGTTTTATACGGCCTGGGAACTTCCGGATGTCCGAATCGGTAGATAAATACACCCAAAACTGTAAGAAATGAGGAGAGCGTCAGGGTAAAACTGAGATAGGTTAAGACGGCTTCAAAGGTCGAGGTGATTAACAAAATCAGGACGATCGATAACTGGAGCAAAATTGCGTAGTAGGGAACGCCATTGCGATTTTTTTTCGCCAAAATTTGAAAAACCGGCATATCTTCGCCGATAACTTGAGTCACCCTCGGTCCGGCTAAAACCATCGAACTAATTGACGAAATTAAGCCGAAGGAAATCAGCATTCCCATAATTTTTGCCCCAGAAGTCCCAAAAATAGACTCAGCGGCAATATATCCCACTTCTAATTGACCTGCCAATCGATCGATGGGAGTGGTATACAAAAAAATAAAGTTAATCAGAACGTATAAAACCATCACCGCAGCCGTGCCAATAAATAGCGCGCGCGGTACGTTTTTTTCCGGTTCTTTGACTTCACTAGCTAGATAAATTGCCGCGTTCCACCCTGAATAGGAATAGGTCACGTAGACCAAAGAAATCGCAAAGGGAGAACTAAAAATCGAGCGATAATCGCCGACTGATGGGAGAAAGTTAATATCTTGAGGTTGCGCCAGGACAAAGCCGCAAACAATTAAAATTAGAATCAGCGAGACTTTCCCAACTGTAGCGATATCTTGAAAGGAACTGCCGAATTTAAGATCCCGCGTGTGAATTAGAGAAACGCCAATGACAACGACGATAGCGATCGCTAAGGGGGGCAAACCGGGAACGACACTCGCGGCATAAGTTCCCAATGCCATGGCAGCTAGTGCGATCGGTGCGGCAAAACCGACCGTAACCGAAACCCACCCAGACAAGAACCCAATGGCTGGATGGTAAATCTCGGTCAGATAGTGATATTCTCCACCCGATCGGGGCATTGCCGCCCCCAGTTCCCCGTAAGATAAAGCTCCGCACAGGGCAAAGACGCCACCCACGATCCACAGCATTAACAACGAAAAACCCGACTGGATATCGATCGCTTGGAAGCCCAAACTGGTAAAAACCCCAGTGCCGACCATATTGGCCACCACCAGACAAATTGCTGTAAATAAGCCAATTGAGGGTTGGATTGGAGTCTTTTCGGAAGTCATTCGATCGGGATAAATTTGACTCGATTACCAAACAAATGCTTGCTGACAAAGACTCTAACATCTTTGCCCGCGCGCTCTTAGATAGTCTACATCTAACAGTTCCATTTCCCAACCAATGTCACCGTTTTTTTCGAGGCTGCCAACTTTGCATTTTTCAAGGTTGACTGATGACCTTAACGTTGGTATCTTGATAGGTCTTGGAATTGTAAATATAATCGAAAGCAGCACGATCGTCGAGAGCGTGGGCGCGTAAAAACAAAGCACTCCAACGGGCAATTGTCTCAATAGCCGTACTTTGTTCGAGAGTCGGTCGGCTTAGTTCTTGGGGCGAACCCGGTGGAGTATCCATATCCGTAATCCCGTAATGATTGCTTCCCTTTAGCAAGACAAAAACCTTGGGAGGATTGTATATTTGCTTGTAGGTTCCGAGGGTTTCTTGGGGAGTAATCAAACTATCTCGACTGCCGGCAATCAAGGCGATCGGAACGTCGGCATTATCAATGGAAAGATACTCGCCATCCTCCCACAAAAACGTACCGAAGAATGCGGCGGCCACAAGTTCTTCGGGGATGCTGTACTCACCGACGCAAAATGGAACGTCGCAGGCGCCGCGAATGGCATCTAGACCCATCATCCCCCCGTGAGAATGACCGAGCAGAACGAGTTTTTCGGCGTCCATCATCTCGGCAAACGGGGCGCCTTTTCTGGTCATTCTCAAACTTGCAAGGGCCTCGGAGACTTGGCTGACTTGGGCGAACAGGGCGGCGCGGCCGAGAATCGAGGTGCGATGGTTGGGGACAACCACGATAAATCCATACCGGGCAACGGTACTCGCGTACTGGGCGTAGTAAGCTTTATCGACATTTGCCCCCTGAAGAAATAGGGCGATGGGAAAAGTCTGAGGCTCGTTCCCTAAGGTGGTGGGATCGGGATAGTAGATATCTACGGGATCGCCGCTGGTGATGAGGGTGGTGCTATAAGTGGCGATCGCATCGAACATGGGAGATGGGGGAGAAGAGGAATCAGTTGAATCGGCTTGTGGCGTACCGGAATGGACGGGGTGGCTCGAAACGACCGTTGCGGTCGAAGTTCGGTTCCAGAAGGGAGGACGGACCCGCCCGTCGATCGATTGGCGAGTCAGCGCGCTTGACGGCAGTGGGGTCAATAGCGCGCAAAACCCCGCGATCGCCCAAGGTGCGATCGCGATGATAGGCGAACCATTTCGATATTCCATAAAAAAAGTCTTGTGAAAGTCGAGGGACGATGGTTAACCTAGCATCGAGACGAGCATCTATTGAAAAAATGTCATCGCTGTGCCTTCCCGATCTGGGCTTACATCTGACGCCCGAAATCCTCTAAAAGCTCCATCAACTCGGTTTGACACCGATCGGGCAGCAGATCGACCAGGGGAATTTCACGCTTGCCTCCACCTAGAGAGATAGGAATACTTTGCAAGACTCTTCCAACCCGATCTGGGGTTAAAGAATTGTCTTCCAACATCGGGTACAACTGCTCGGCAAGAGTTTGGTGCAGTTTGGCATTTTCGAGATAGAGATGCCATTTGGCAATATCCATATAGATGCGATCGCCAATCTCGGCGGCGAGAGCTTCAATAGCTTGTGTAGTACTTGTCATGGGATGTTTAGGTAGTTAAGTGAACTCGATATTCGGACGGTTCGGACGCTATCTAAATCGATCGTGCCGACCTCGGCGATCGAAATCGATTTAAATCCATCGCTCGAATCAATATTTATTATATTGACAATCTTTTGTCTGGAGAGCGGAGAATTTTGGGTTCATCAACCCGAACTGATGCTAACTTAAACCGATCGTGTCGCGATCGATACTCAGTAAAATCTCGGAAATTTCAGACGAATGCGATCGCCCGAGCCGAAAAAGTGGCGATGAGGGATTAGGATATAAACAAATTCCTTTGACTTGAGTTCTCGCAAACCTCGGGTACCTCACTCGAAAATTCCAGAGATCGATCGCTCCGGTCAAGGCAAAAGGCGGCTCCCCAACACGTAACGTGTCTGGCACGAACCGGTGGGAACTTCCCCAGTCTGCATCTCTTCAAGCTTTAATGGTAAGGCGCGGTGAGACCGGAACTCTACGATAAGTAGCTCGGGGAACGAGTCCACAGCCCAAAACACGAGTTTCTGGTAAGTTCTCGGCGCATCAGCGCTCAAAAACGAACCGCAAAGGAGGCGATATCACATCGCGCCCGTCGTTTAACACCCCGAATATCAACATTCGAGGGTTTCAAACTCCCGGAGTTTTTTAGATGAACCTAACGGCTGGAACTGTTCTTCAGAATGGCAAATACGCGATCCGCGCGACGCTAGGTCAGGGTTACTTCGGTACCACCTACCGGGCCGTTCATGCCAATCTAGAGCAGCCCGTGGTCATTAAGACCTTAAGTGAAAGCTTGCGCCACTACGCCCAGTTCGATCGATTTCAGCAACGCTTTATCCAACAAATTCAGCGGATAGCTCAATGTCAGCATTCTAACTTGGCACGGGTTCTCGACCTGTTTTACGAAGGCGGTCAAGTATTCGCCGTCATGGACTACATTCCCGGTCCGACGCTGGCACAAGTGATGAGAACGGGTCAGCCATTACCCATCCCTCTAGCCTTATACTATATCCGGCAAGTGGGAGCCGCTCTGGGGGTTTTGCACCGCAACAACGTCCTTCATCTAGATATCAAACCCGATAATATTATCCGGCGCTCCGGTAGGCATCGAGTAATCCCCATCGATTTCGGGATCTCTCAAGGATTCACCGTGGGGGCCGCTCAAACCCATGCCGGACTGCTCTCAGCGGGGTACGCTCCTCTCGAACAGTACGATCCGCAAGGTAAAAGGACTCCCGCCACGGATGTTTACGCCCTGGCGGCCACCTTGTATCACCTAATCGCCGGACAGCCTCCCGTCACTGCCCCCCTGCGCGATCGCATTCCCCTACCCAGTCCGAAACAGTTTCAAAGGGACATCAGTTCGGAAGTCGAGAGTGCCATTTTGCAAGGCTTAGAACTCAATGTCGAGCAGCGCGTGCCGACTGTCGAAGCTTGGTTGAAACTGTTTCCGCGCGAATCGAACGTCGTGCGCGAGATGGCAGTGGCTCCCACCCTCGAAGAGAATTTGGCGTCTAAGGGAGTTCTCAATGGGAAAACGGCAAGAACGGCACCCAAGGAAGACGAACCGCAGCCAGTCGCAGTTGCCCGCACGGCAGGGGCAGACGCGGCGGACGAGATCGAAATCCAAGAAACTTGGCGACCGGGATTGCGACCCTGGATACCGGCTCTATTTGCCACCACCTCTCTGATTTCGGGAATCGGCGGGGCTAGTTATGTCTTCTCGATGCAGTCGAACGCGGCTTCTCGAACGAGCAGCGATCGCCCCGAAATTGGGAAATCGTTACCCGGACGCGGCTTCAGACCTCAAGTTCGCCTTGAAGATACCTCCAAAGAGCCGGAATTTGTCGAAGAGGCAATTCCCTCAGAACCCGAAAGGTCTTCATGGGATGATCCATCGGATTATTCCGCAGACTACCCCTCGGACTCTCGAGAGTTTTCCAATACCTCAGAACCGGCATCTTATCAGGACGAGCCGACTTACAGGCGTTACGATCGCTACGAGCAGCCCTCGCACAGATGGGACGAGCCTCAATACGACGGGTATGCACCCGAACCCGAACCGATCGTACCGGAAAAACCCTTTATTGGCTCCTCGGAGTCTTCTTTGTCTGAAGTCGAACGACCTCCGAACGCTGTGGAAGTGCCGAGTCCGGCTTGGGAAAACCCGGTAAAAACTCAGAGCGATCGTTCGAGCGAATACCCAGCGACCCTCGATTTCTCCGAGCCTAAGTTCGATCGATTCCCCGTGGAAAAATCGAATAAACCATCTACGGGAAATGTGGGTCACATCTAAGCCGATACCCGCTCCCAAGCTAGGTTAAAACAGAGCATTCCAAACTTTTCGTCGGAGTGGGCGTGCTTGTCGGACAGATTATTCGATCGGGATACAAATGCGTATCCCCAAGCCCGGAGATCGAGAGGGAAACTAGCACGTTATAATTTGTAACGGAAGCGTAATATTCAGTAACGTCATGACTAACTCTCTAGTTCGTTCCTTTTTTGTGGGTCGAGTTCTAGCAGAAAGTATCGGTGAATCCTTCGAGAAAGTTCTAACAAATGGTTTGAGCGAACTGGGAAAATTTGACGCCGAGCAACGAGAACAACTGCGGCAATTTACCGAAGAGGTAATGTCGCGCGCCGAGCGCGCCCAAGACGCGGCGATGGAGGGTCGAAGCACGATCTCTGTCGATTTTTCGAGTTCTTCCGATCTCGATTTGCAAGCCACCATTGACGATCTGCGAGCAGAAATCGCTCAGTTGCGAACTGAGTTGCAGCGCTATCGCAGTCAGGCGGCCTAATTTTCTAGATCGCGATCGATTGACTCATTGACTTTTCTGCCCCCGTTCAACCCACAGCCTAGGAATTCGAGTGTCTGCACTTCAGGATGAACCGATCTCTCAGACCCCCTATGCAGCAAGCTCTACAACCGTAGAGCGCTCCCGTCTCTCGCGCATCGGGTCAAAAAAACAAGAAGCCTACCCCACGGCAAAGTCTTATCGCTGGAACCGCAAGAACTATTCTCGCGGGCGGCGCCGTATTGAAATTTGGGCGTTCGTGTCCCGATTTTTGTGGGAACAGTGGCGAGATAAACGCAATTGGACTTATGTTGGGGGATTTACTGAAGAAAAGAAGAAAGTCCGACAGCGCCAACAAGCGATCTGGATTCGAGAAACTTTTCTAGATCTAGGCCCGACTTTCATCAAACTGGGTCAATTGTTCTCCACCCGTGCCGATCTTTTTCCGGCGGAATACGTCGAAGAACTCACCAAACTCCAAGATCGAGTTCCAGCTTTTAGCTACGAGGAAGCTGCGGCGATTATCAAAGAAGATTTTGGCAAGGGGGTTGACCAACTCTACCGCCACTTCGATCCGCTTCCGCTGGCGGCAGCGAGTTTGGGACAGGTTCACAAAGCCAAACTTCACTCGGGAGAGGAAATTGTCGTCAAAGTGCAACGCCGGGGTCTGCGGCGATTGTTTAATATCGATTTGGCGATTCTCAAAGGCATTGCGAGATATTTTCAGAACCACCCGAATTGGGGTCGGGGTCGAGATTGGATGGGCA
>NZ_JADEXN010000119.1 GCF_015207075.1 Zarconia navalis LEGE 11467 | reverse complement strand
CTGTGAGGGGATGACCGATCGCCGCTTGGATGCAGAAGCGATTGAGAGCCGTGCCGAAAACCCCATCGTAATCGAGGCGGTTGATGAGCATTTCATCCATTCCCGTCTCTTCGGTGAGCACGCCGTATACGATCCCCTGGTTCAAGTCCGTGGCCCTCAGACCCCAGATTTTGCAGGCAAACTGAATATTATGACTGTCGTGAACTTTGGAGAGGTGATAGAAGCTGCCCGGTTGCTTGGGATACGGTAAGGTATCCTTGCGTCCGTTGTGTTCGATGGTGATGTAGCCTTCTTCGATATCGATATTCGGCGTTCCGTACTCACCCATCGTTCCCAGCTTGACTAAATGGCAGTCCGGGAAATCCTGCTGGAGGATGTAGAGCAAATTCAGCGTGCCGATGACGTTATTGGCTTGAGTTAAAACCGCGTGTTCGCGATCGATCATCGAAAAAGGTGCAGAACGCTGTTCCCCAAAATGAACGACGGCTTGCGGCTCAAATTGATGCATTGCCGAGTTCAAGAAAGCGTAATCGTTGATATCACCAACAAACAGATCGATCGATTTTCCCGTCAAATCGCGCCAGCGTCGAATGCGTTGCCCGATCGGTGCAATGGGTGTTAGCGTTTCGATGCACAACTGTTGGTCCCAATGGCGGCGTACCAAACTATCCAGGATACCGACTTCGTACCCGTGATTGGAGAGGTAGAGCGCAGTTGCCCAGCCGCAGTAACCATCACCACCAATAACTAGAACTTTCATTTTGCTAAACTTTAATGGCTCATACTCGCTAAATCTACCAGGTTTAGCGTCCGTTTTGAAAAATTTTCGCGACCTGGAACGAGGTTAATGAATGCTATATCTAACATCTAAACGATCCGGGCATTCATCTTAATTTGACAAAATCGAAATTCATCGACTGTCGATTTCACATTTCAATCCTCGGAATCTCTCTTTTCGCGCCTCGATCGCTGGTATTGTATTCTTCATTGGGTTCTCAAAACTAGCTCGCGCGATCGCATCCATTGCTCGGATTCTCGAACACAGGGTGCTATGCCTTCCAAATAGGGGAGTAATTGCGGACGGAAGAGATAGGGGTTATCCGATTGCTGTGACTGGTAATCGATATTGAGGGCGGGTTAACGTATTGAGCCGTTGTCCGTCAAAGGCGATGGAATTGCGAGGCTCTAAAGACTCAAAAACAAAAATTTGCTCGAACTGGCGCTGTTAATGTGACAAATGTGCAAGTTTTTTCGATATCCGCACGACCGAAGCATGTTTTCTTGGGATTGACTGACGCAAAGTAACTAGGACGAGCTACGTCGCGATCGCTATTTTTCGCAAAGAGATCGCGACGTAGGGAGCGCTACATTTGGCTAAATTTTAGTTCAAGAGGAGAGAACTGCCCGACGGGCAGATGAAACCCTCAGTTGTTTAACCCCAATCGGAATTGCACGATATCTCGTTTGCAATGAAAACTTCTCCAGATCGAGCTTCATCAACGAGTATTTTGATTGTTGATGATATCCCAGATAACATACAGGTTCTATCAGCAATGCTGACGGCGCAAGGGTACGAAGTGCGTAATGCCCTCGACGGATCGATGGCATTAGCCTGTATCGAGCAAAAGCTACCCGACTTAATTTTGCTCGATATTATGATGCCGGGGATGAATGGGTACGAAGTGTGTCGTACCCTCAAAGCTTCAGAGCGCACCCAAGATATTCCCGTAGTATTTTTGAGTGCTTTGGACGATCCCACCGATAAAGTAGCTGCTTTTGATGCCGGTGGCGTCGATTATATTACCAAGCCCTTTCAACTGCGAGAGGTTTTGGTGCGCGTGAGGACTCAAGTCACCTTACGATTGCAGCAAAAACAACTTCAAGCCAACAATACTCAACTCCAGCTAGAAGTTAGCGATCGCCTTCGAGCTGAAGCGGCTTTGCAATCCCTCAATCGAAACCTCGAAACCCGCGTGCGATCTCGAACGGCTCAACTGCTGGCGCTGCAAACCGAACTCCGTCAAGCCCTCGCGCGCGAACACGAACTCAATCTGCTCAAAGATGAGTTTTTGAGTAATATTTCCCACGAATTGCGCACTCCTCTCAATAGCATTATCGGATTTCTCCATTTGGTTCTCGATGGCTTTTGCGAGGAGCGATCGGAAGAACTCGAGATGCTCCAACAGGCGGATGCATCCGCGATGCACTTGCTCGCTTCGATCGAAAGTATGCTCGATTTGGTCAGTCTCAAACGCGGTCAACTTTCCGTGGCCTGCCAAATTGTCGATTTACAAGCCTGCTTGCAAATTGCCATCGCCACTCGGATGCCTCAAATTCAAGAAAAAGGTTTGCAAATCTTGCAGCCCGATTCAGAAAAGTTACTACTCTACGTCAAAGCCGACCCAGATAAACTCGAGCAAGTGTTGGTTCACATCCTCGATAATGCCGTCAAATTTACCGATGGGGGGAGTATCGAAATTACCAGTGGGGTGAAATCGGGATCGGAAACCGACGACAATCTTACCCCTCCTCAGGTGTGGGTGCGGGTACGAGATACGGGAATTGGCATAGAACCGAGTACGATCCCCAAACTCTTTGGCCCGTTCGTGATGGCAGATACCTCCAGCACTCGCATCCATGGGGGAAATGGATTGGGATTGACTCTGGCTCAAAGTTTTATGGAATTGATGGGGGGGCAGATTTCGATGGATAGCGAGGGAAAAGGCAAAGGGACGACGGTAACCATCGCGCTACCGCTGTGTTGCGATTGACCCCGAGCGAACCTGCACGGATACCAATTTTATTTCAATCCCAGTTTTTTTCTAAGTTCAGTTGCTCCCATAAAAAACAGCGGCGTTACAACGAAACCCGTTAAAGCCAGATGAGTTGAAAAATGAAAGTAGAAATACCATAAAATTACAACTCCAAATGTTGAATCCATATGGTCGATAAAATAAAACAATCGGCTGCTTTCATCTCCCGGTGGAATATTCAATCGCCGCTTAACAAAAGAATTAGGCAGTTCGGCAAAATTAAAAATGAACCCGACGAGCAACCCATATTCAAAAACGTTAAAACTCGAATACCCGATAAAAATATCCCATCGGGATAAAAAAAGCCGTTCGATAAATTGAAATAATAAAACGCTAATCGTGTGGGCGATGGGCAAACTAATTAAGCCTCTCCATTTCTTATTGGCACCAAACCATTCTGTTTGAATGGGTTGATTTGCAAGTTGAAATACTGGAGTTTTCCAGAGAAAGACTTCAATAATCGCTGCGACAAATAATCCCAGTCCCAGCCAAAAAAGATTAAACGTATCGAATAAAAAGGTAGAGAGTACTCGATCGATATTCATTCAGGTCTCAAAAAATAGTAAAAAACTGACTACCGAGGTTGGCATTTACCAGCCCGAATCAAACCAATCCGACGGGCAATCGCCTCTTGGGATGAAGAAAAAGGTCCCCAACGAGCGACAATTTCGACATCGTTTTGGGTTTCAAGGCGATCGTCCCAGAGAACATTGCAAGTGCCGCTCTGGTCTTTGACGATATACCAATGTTGGGAATTTTCTGTCGGGTTGAACTGTTCTGACATCGGTCAAGACTTGGGGTCTAAATTGAAAATCGAAGCTTGAGATGGGGAATCGATTTAGCGATCGACCCACTCGATTTCGCAACCTCAGTCATTGTAGACCGAATCTTTAACGATTTCTCGGCGGTAATCGTACGTTATTTCTTCAAGAACGGCGCGCCAGTCTTCTTATCTTTGCGGTGACGATTGGCGATTGGAGCTTGGCTTTAACGGCAGTTTTATTTATGATTTCGCGAGTTGGTTGCTATTATCGATCGTGTGGATTCTCTCTAAAGTGAAGGAAAAAAGCTGTAGGAAGCCTGGGACTTGAGATAAGGGGTCAATGACTCCCCATTTTCGACGGTGAGGAAGATGCGATCGGCCCGTTACCTCCTCAGACTCGAAAGAAAGATAGGGAATTTCCCCAGTTCGCAATCTCCAATAACGTGTCAAAATGAAATCGTAAACTGTTAAGAATTTTTACTTACCTACCTTGCTCGCTCTACTGCAAACTATCCGAGAAATCGTTCGGCGCTGGTGGTCGGAGTTTACGCTCCAGACCAAGCTGATGGCTGCCGCAACGCTGATGGTGTCGTTAGTGGTGAGTAGTTTTACGTTTTGGGCGGTGAATACGATTCAAGAAGATGCGCGCCTCAACGATACTCGTTTCGGTCGGGATCTGGGGTTGCTGCTCGCATCTAATGTCATCGGTCTTGTTGCTGAAGATGACAAAAGCCAACTCGCCCGCTTCTCCTCAAGATTTTATAACAGCACTTCTAGCGTCCGCTATCTCCTTTATGCAGACGAAGAGGGACAAATTTTTTTCGGGATTCCTTTCTCCGACACTCAGGTTCAAAATTCTCTGACCATCGAGCGCCGAATTCAACTACCCGACCGCTTTGCTGCAAACTCCCAAGAACCTCTGGTGCGGCAACATTCGACACCCAATGGGGTGGTGACTGACGTATTCGTTCCCCTAATCGACGATCTCGGTCGTTATCTGGGGGTATTGGCTGTGGGAACAGACCCCAACCCCACGGTTGTGACCTCTTCTAATCTCACCCGAGATGTAACGATCGCCGTATTTATCTTGATTTGGGTAATGGTAACCCTGGGAGTCGTCTTCAATGCCCTGATTATTACCCAACCGATAAAAGAGCTATTGGTGGGGGTGAAGAATATTGCCGCAAAAAACTTCAAGCAGCGTATCGATCTCCCCCTCGGTGGAGAATTAGGAGAATTGATCGATAGCTTCAATGAGATGGCAGAACGTTTGGAAGGGTACGAAGAACAAAATATCGAACAACTGACGGCCGAGAAGGCAAAATTAGAAACTCTCGTTTCGACGATCGCCGATGGGGCGGTACTTCTCGATTCGGAGTTGCAGGTGATTTTAATCAATCCAACCGCGCGCCGGATTTTTGGCTGGGAAGGGAAAGAGTTGGTGGGGACGAATGTCTTACATTCCCTACCAACAGAAGTACAAGTGGAAGTGACTCGACCCCTCTACCAAGTGGCGCGAGGCGAACGGGAGGGAGGAGAGTTTCGTATTTCCCTAGGTCAACCGACGAACCGGACGATCCGTATTTTGATTACGACGGTTCTCGATCCGTCGAAGGAAGAACTCAAAAGTGTGGCGATGACCGTGCAGGACATCACCCGCGAGGCGGAACTCAACGAAGCCAAGAGCCAGTTTATCAGTAACGTCTCTCACGAGCTGAGAACGCCGCTGTTTAATATCAAATCGTTTATAGAAACCCTGCACGAGTACGGTGACGATCTCGGAGAAAAGGAGCGCCGGGAGTTCTTGGAAACGGCAAATCACGAAACCGATCGCCTCACGCGCTTGGTAAATGATGTATTGGATCTCTCGCGTTTGGAATCTTGCCGGATCTACCATCTCGATGCCGTGGAACTCGTTCAACCGGTGGAACAGATCCTCCGCACCTATCAACTGAATGCGAAAGAGAAGGGAATCGAACTTCGCCAAGAAATCGAACCGGATTTAGCGCCGGTTTTGGGTCATTACGATCTTCTGCTACAAGTGTTTGCTAATTTGGTGGGCAACTCGCTAAAATTCACCTCGTCGGGCGGTCAAGTAGTGATTCGCGCTTACGCCCTACTGGCGTCATCTTCAGGTGACGGAAAGGCGAAGGCACCCGGTACGATCCGCATAGAGCTGTCGGATACGGGTATCGGGATCGATCCTGAAGATCGCGAGGCGATTTTCGAGCGCTTTTTCCGAGTGGAAAACCGAGTACATACTCTCGAAGGCACGGGATTGGGTTTATCGATCGTTCGCAATATTATCGATAAGCACCACACGAGTATTCATCTGGTGAGCGAGGTAGGTGTGGGAACGACATTTTGGTTCGATCTACCCGCATTTGAAGGGTAAAAACCGGGTTTATAGGGTTCATAGTGCCAGCAGAATACTCAGTGCGACTAACACCAGAACAACCAGCCAAATTAGATGGCGTTCGATCCAAGGTCGAGGTTTGTAGGTGGGTTTAGATTCGATCGGTGGCTCTGAAATATCGTGATAGAGGGTGCAATCTCGGGCGTGGGGACGTTGGGGAAAGGTGCAGGTATCGTCGGCATCGTAAGTGCAACTCGCACACAGAGACTCTTTATCCGTAGCACGATGTAACGGAATCCCCGGATGACCGTAAGCCGTCAGAGAAATGCCGCAATAGGGGCAGGTGACAGCCCGCTGGGGTAAGCTTTGGTGACATTGAGGACATTCGCGCATGGGTCATCTTGAGTAAAATCGGCGTGGGATTCTCGAGGAGCGATACGATCGCGAACTGCTCTCCATCCTTACAGAAAAGATGCTCGTCCGACAACACACTCCACCTTTTTTCCCTCGGCTAGTAGAAATATTCCCACCAAAAAGCCCCACACGTTAGATGTGGGGCTAAAACGATATTCGTCAAACTAGGCGAAACGAAATGCGATCGCCTATTCTAGAAATCGCTCTAGAAGTTGAACGTCGTCCGCAGAACGCCAATCACGATCGGATCGCTATCGAGAGGATCGTCGAGATCGCCAAATCCACCGGGATTGAACAGGGCGACAACACCAGGCGTGATGTTGATGTAGTCGTTGACGGCATAGCGATAGAAGGCTTGAATACTCAGGGGTACGTCATCGCCTCCGGCGATAGCACCACCGAAATCAATTCCACCGACGTAAGGTTCGGCACCCGCTTGGAGGCCCAACAAATTGCCCTCGCCACCTAAGTCGGGGAAGGCAAACCCAAGACCGTAGTACCAAATTTCTGCATCGCCAGCTCCGCCTGCCTCAAAGGCATCGGTATAGCCACCGAAGGCACTAACAGAAATTTTCTCGGAGAGCTGGTAAGCAGCTGAGGCACCGTAAGAGTTGGTGACCGTCGCCACATCAAAAGGATTGCGCGCTAGAGACGTTCCCACGAGGGTATCGAAGATAGCATTGCCATCCACATCTCCAATTCCACCGCCGCCAAAGTCATTGAAATAGGCGTGGACGTAAGTCAAACCTAATTGAAGTTTGCCCGCATCGAAGGTAAGCTGTCCGAGCATGGAATACTCACCGTTGAACAAGCCACTTCCTTCTGAAGGATCGAACGAGTCTCCACCGAAGTAACCGGCACTGACGGTAACGTTGTCGCCGACGAAGTAGTTCAAGCCCAAACCACCACCGGAAGCCAGACCGATTTTATAAATCGGGCTGCTTTCACCGAAGCTGGTGATGGAGTTGTTCGCGCCCGTAAAGCCTTCAAAGTAAGGACTGACGGTAGGAACGAAGTCTTGCCAGAGAGGGAAGGCGGCAGGAAGGTAAACTTGAAACTTGTCGCCGTTATAGTAGTACGCCAGCCAGCCGATACCGACATCGTTGCCGCTGTCGGCTGTTTGGTAGGTGGTCGCGCCGATACCGCTATTGGTCAGAGGTGTCGCGTTGGAGGCATCAAGACGGGTCCAGAGCTGTTGCTTCTCGTCGAAGTTGGTGACGAAGTTAAGACGAACCCGGTCTTGGAACACCGTTTGGTCGAGACCGACGGTTTCTAGAGTATCGCCGAAGGAGTCGGCAACGCCGAAGACCACTTCCCCGATTAATTTCGTAGTGGTAGAGAACTGGTTGGCTTCGAGTTCTGCCGTGCGCGCTTCGAGAGCGTCAACCCGTCCGCGCAGGGTGGCGAGTTCGGCAGCAAATTCTTCTTGCAAGCGGCGAATCACGGCCAAATCTTCGGCGGTGACTTCGGACTCGACATCAACCAAATTGAGAATTTGGTCTAAGCAAGCGTTCAAACCGGCGGCAAATTCGTAACGAGTGGTGGCTTGGTTGCCGCGATAGGTTCCGTCAGGATAACCGGCAATACAACCGTAGCGCTCGACGAGGGATTGCAGAGCTTGAAACGCCCAATCTGTCGGCTGCACGTCGCTCAATTGAGAAATTGAGGTGACTTGAGAAATCGAATCGACCGACGTTTGGCTCGATTCTCCTAAAGACTGTTGCTCGGTGAGCTGCATAAACTCGTCAACCGAGACGGAAGACGCGGGTTCGATCGCCGTTTGAGACAACTTAATGGGTTCTGAAGCTTGAACTTCAGGGAGCTTGAGATCGGACTTCAAGCTTGGGCTAAAATCCTTCGCAACTGCTGAGGAAGCTAGTACCATCTGACCGAAGAGGGCGACGGGACTAACTAACAGTATTTTCCACAATATATTTCTCATCGTTTCCTCACACCTTGGAACTACGAGACTGATTAAAATTAGGCAATCACTAGCTACACTAGCAAAATTGTCTATCGCTTGAGTGTAGCAACTACTACCAAAAACTGCAATAGGCGCTAGACCCTCGTTGAAATCGTGAAAAATCAAGAGGGGACTGGAATTGGGGCGAGGAAGAGAGGTCGGTGTTGCGGATATTTGAGAACGCGGGTGACGGAGAAGATACCCATCCAAATATTAAGGATTCGCACTATAGATCGAGATGCTCTCACCAGATCTGAAGTAAACCTTAAATTTTGCAATCGAACTGAACCGTATCGTACTACAAAAGGCGCGGTCGCACCCCTTGTTTAAATTTTCGATCGGCCGTTACCCAAGCTTCTTAACAGCCGATTTTTCTTTCTCTGGGAGATAATATACTACACAATTGAACCGCTTCAAAATTTCAGTAACAAAATACACGATTTAAATCGATCGATTCGTCATATACTGACCAGTCAGTATTCCGACTTTGTCCAAATCAAACTTTCTTAGATCGACCTTCTCGGGTAATCTGAGGTGACAAAGAAAGTGTCCGAACCCATCGGGAACAACCATTTACATCCGAGCGTTTGCTAGGACTCCAGGTTCTTCAAGCGTAAGGTGCTGTCGTTGCGATCGAGTTGGTAAGTCCAGCGACATCGGGTCTTGAACTGAGTAAGGGTGCGATCGCGATCGACAGTGCGATCGAGTCAATACACAAATATCTTTAAATGTGAGGAGGAGACATCAATATGTCTAAATTAGGACGGCGTAAGTTTCTCATCTACGGATCTGCCGCACTGGGAACCAGCCTATTTCTCAAAGCCTGCACGGACCCGGCTACAGAGGGTGAAGACACTGAAATAGTCGAAGCCGGAGGCGAAGAAGCCAGTGCTGGCGGCGGCGATACCATCAAAGTCGGGATTCTCCACTCCCTCAGCGGTACCATGGCAATCAGCGAAACCACCGTTGTCGATGCGGAGAAACTCGCCATTAAAGAAATTAACGAAGCCGGTGGAGTCCTAGGCAAGCAAATCGAATTTGTCGAAGAAGATGGCGCTTCCGATTGGCCGACTTTTGCCGAGAAAGCCACGAAATTGATCGAAGAAGACAAAGTTGCCGTTGTCTTCGGTTGCTGGACTTCCGCCAGTCGCAAAGCCGTACTACCCGTCTTCGAGGCGGCCGATCACATGCTCTGGTATCCGGTGCAGTACGAAGGTCAGGAATGCTCGAAAAATATCTTCTACACCGGGGCCGCCCCCAACCAGCAAATCGAACCGGCCGTGGACTGGCTGATGGAAAACAAAGGTCAGCAATTTTTCCTCGTGGGTTCGGACTACGTCTTCCCCCGCACTGCCAATAACGTGATTAAAGAGCAAGTGGCAGCCAAAGGTGGCGAAGTGGTGGGTGAAGATTACTTGCCCCTAGGCAATACGGAAGTCACCCCGATTATTACCAAAATCCAAGAAGCCTTACCCGACGGAGGCGTAATTTTCAATACCCTCAACGGTGATAGCAACGTAGCGTTCTTCAAACAGATGCAAGGCGCGGGACTCGGCCCGGATTTGTATCCGGTGATGTCCGTTAGCGTTGCCGAAGAAGAAGTGCGGCAAATCGGGCCGGAGTTTCTCGTGGGACACTACGCGGCTTGGAACTACTTCCAAACGGTGGATACTCCCGAAAACGAGAAATGGGTGGCCGACTTCAAAGCGGAATACGGTGAAGACCGGGTGACCAACGATCCCATGGAAGCAGCCTACATCATGGTGTATTTGTGGAAGCAAGCGGCGGAACAAGCAGGCGATGCTTACGATCTCGCCGCAGTGCGCGAAGCTGCATACGGTCAAACCTTCAACGCACCGGAAGGAACCGTGACCATGAATCCCAATCACCATATTTCCAAGACGGTGCGGATTGGGGAAGTGCGAGAAGACGGTCTGTTCGAGATCGTCTCGGAAACCGATGGCCCGATCGATCCCGAACCCTGGAACCAGTACGTCCCCGATACGAAAGGTTTGGGTTGTGATTGGTCCGATCCCGAGAAAGGGGAGAAGTACGAGTTAGAAGAAGCCTAGTCTTTCGTGAGTTCGGAATTCGGAATTCGGAATTAACCAAAGAGAGGCAGTCGTGGGGAGAGTCGGGAATTCATAACTGGGCGATTGAATTGTCCGTTGTCAGTTGACTCTCCCCTTGCTTATCTCTTTCATCTGTTCGGCTAACGAGAACAAGCGTGCTGCAACAACTCTTAAGTGGTTTATTTAATGGAATTAGTATCGGTTCGGTGCTGCTGATTGCAGCACTGGGTTTGGCGATCGTCTTTGGGTTGATGGGAGTCATCAACCTCGCCCACGGAGAACTGATGATGTTGGGGGCGTATACCACCTATGTGGTGCAAAATGCCTTCAAACCCTTAGGCGACCCTTGGTTTGCCACCTATATCATCTTTGCCTTGCCCGCCGCGTTTATCGTGGCCGGTTTGGCTGGGTTGATATTAGAACGGGGGGTGATTCGCTACCTCTACGGACGACCGTTGGAAACCCTTCTAGCTACCTGGGGAGTGAGTTTGATTCTGCGACAGTTCGTCCGCAGTGTCAGTTGGGGAATGACCATCGGCATTTTGCTATTTTGCCTGTTGTATTTCGGGGCAACCTGGATATTGCGCCGCCGTCC
>NZ_JADEXN010000118.1 GCF_015207075.1 Zarconia navalis LEGE 11467 | reverse complement strand
GCGGAGTGGGTAAACGTTCGAACTGCTGGAGTTGCTCTTCTAGTTTTGCCAATCGCCGACGCTGTTTGCCATGCTCTTGTTTGAGGGACATACCATGTTTACCGGGTGTCTGGATACGCTCTGTATACCTATCTCACCATCCAACCGTTTTTTCGGGGTTGAGTGCGATCCCGAAAAAATTCGATCGGTTGCTGTGACAGCAGTATTGATATGCACCCCAAAACCAATCCACCAAGTCTCAATGCGATAAAGCTGGTGAGGTTAATTACCTCGATCGGCCGAATCTTACCGCCAGATTCTAGTTACAATTTAACTCAGATCCACAGAAATTCAGACTGTTTCCTGAAGAACTACTGAATTTTGCCCGCCTCATTTGATTCAAAAAAGGTGAGTAAATACGGAAAAGTAAGGTTCGAGGGAGTAAAAGCAACTGAGTCGATCGAACAGAGATTGGGGATGTAGGGTGGTACGTTGCTCGAGGTTTTTGGAGTTTTCGCGCTTGAAATTCGATCTAATCTATAGGTAGTTGAATTTCAACAATCGGTCAGCTTTAAGCCGATCGAGTTTTGGCAATTCTTACAGAGTTTCGGGGTATTCAGGGTGTATACATCCATTGATATTGGATTCGATTCAAAAAACGAGCGTTTTTCGAATGCTCGTTCGCGGCAGGTGCAAATTTCCCAATTGGTGGGATCGTCTTTGTACCGTGCCTTAGCTGATGATTCTCTCAAGGACGAAGACAACGTTGCTTGGGTGATGACATTAGCGCCTTCCGTTCGCCGAGAATGGATCGAGCGGATCGGCTGGATTCGGTTGGTCGATCGATGGGCGGAAAACGAGCTGCTCGACGATCGCTGTTGCGAATTTCAACAGTTTCGGGCGGGTTGGCAGTTTTTGTGCGATCGCGGGTTCGTGCCGCCAGGTCATCCTCGCGAGTCCATGCTGACTCGAATGCAGGCCTGTTGGTTCGGTCCGGGAGCAACTCGTGCCGACAAGCTGGCAGTGGAATCCTGGGATATTTACCTCCAGGCAATTTCCACCTACCACCAGCCCAATCTCGTTGTAGAAAGCCTCGAACAATACGAGCAGATGCTCGAAAATTTGGCCGGTAGATTCTTCCAGATTCTGCCATTTTTGCCGCCAAATCTTTGGCAAGCTGCGTGCTATTTCGGGATGCTCGACCAGTTCTACAACAACCTGCGCGATTTGCATGAGGATGCACAGCAAGGCATTTGCTATTTTCCGAGGGAGATTTTAGCGCGCTTCGGCGTCACTCGCGAGGAAATTTTGCAATTGCGCTGCTCGGGCAATCGCGGCTATTACCAGCTTATCGAGTTTTGGCTCGATGAGTACTTGCCCAGGTTGCGCGAGGCCGCCAATGGTTTCATCGAAGCCGAAGGACTTCATCCCTCCTGGCAAATTTTGCGAGATTGGTCGCTGGCTCGATACCGTCGTATCGAGGACATTTTCCGTTGCTGTGAGTTTAACTACGCCTGCTTTCCTCAATATTACTGGACGGCAGTCGCGGACGATCTAGAGCGGTGGAAATTGCGAACGAATCCTAACTAAACCGAATGTGGGAGATCGATTGCGGGAGTAGCGTCCCCATCTTCGATCGATCCCCCCACATCCATCGACCCTAGAAGTCGGGAGTCAGAAAGATCTTCTCGTTCTGACTCCCGACTTCTCACTTTTAGAGACAATGGAATTTGTCTTTTACAAATTTTCACCTCATTTCATCGATCGATCTATGAAGTCCTATCTTGCCGCAGCCATTCAAATGACCAGCATCCCAGATTTACAGAAAAATCTGGTGCAGGCTGAAGAACTCATTGACTTAGCCGTTCGTCAGGGAGCAGAGTTGGTGAGCTTGCCAGAGAACTTTTCGTTCCTGGGAGAAGAAAAAGACAAAGTCGAGCTTGCCCAAGAAATCTCCGAGCAAAGCGAGCAATTCTTGAAAACGATGGCACAGCGCTACCAAATCACCGTCGTCGGGGGTGGCTTTCCCGTTCCGGTGGGCGACCGCAAAGTGTATAACACTGCAACCATCGTCGATCCTCACGGCATCGAACTGGCTCGGTATCAAAAAGTACATCTGTTTGATGTCAACCTGCCCGATGGCAATACTTATGAAGAGTCGGGAACTGTTAAAGCCGGAACCGATTTACCCTCTGTCTATCGTTCGGAGGAATTGGGAAGTTTGGGTCTGTCGGTTTGTTACGATGTTCGTTTTCCCGAATTGTACCGCCATCTCTCGAGTAAGGGTGCCGATATCCTGTTCGTTCCGGCCGCTTTTACCGCCTATACCGGGAAAGACCACTGGCAAGTCCTCCTGCAAGCGCGAGCCATTGAAAATACCTGTTATGTTATCGCTCCAGCGCAAACGGGATGTCATTACGATTTACGTCATTCCCACGGTCATGCAACCATCGTCGATCCGTGGGGAGTTATCCTCGCCGATGCGGGAGATAAAAGCGGGGTGGCGATCGCCAAAATCGATCCCAACCGCATCGAACAGGTTCGCAGCCAAATGCCCTCCCTTCAACATCGAGTTTTTGCTTGAGGGAACTCCCCAGAACTGGGGATAGCCATTGCTCGCACAGAGTCAACGGTCACTTGTAAACGACGTGCTGCGGTGTCGCTGAATCGGTCACCATCGATGATTGGGACCGATCGACAGCGTTCAAATTTCGAGTCTATCGAACCTCGTCAATTGACTCGGAAAACTTGACCCGAGATGTTAATTGCTAATCACCGAGATTTATTCTAATTATTCTCTTCCGTGCCCGTTCACCTCCTGTATCTCCCCTGTATCTCCCGTATCTTCTGGATTTTCCTCGCCCCCAAGGACCCACACCCGAATCTAAACAAACGACACCCGCCAGCTTTTCCAAACTCCCAACCGATCGATAACCATGTACATTAGACAGAACGAGTTTTGAGTACATCGTGAATGTTTGATTGCATTGACTGGGTAAATCTACCCACGTTCTTTTCGATGCTTGTTGCCCGCAGCACGATCGCCCCGGTGCTAGCGGCAGCCACGGAAACCGAGCCAGAAGCTGAATCTTCTGTCGTTCTGGCTGGGGTGTTGCTGAGTTTGGTGGCCATCTACTTTGCTAGCAAAATCGGGGGCGAAATCTGCGCTCGGATTAACCTACCCCCCGTTCTGGGGGACTTAGTTGGCGGGGTGGTGGTTGGTATTTCAGCTCTTAATTTACTGGTTTTTCCCGATTCGGGAGCTTTGGGGAGCGATTCCCTGATTATGAGTATTCTCCAATCCACCAGCAGTTTGACCCCAGAAGCGTTGCAGGTGACCTTCGAGGCCCAAAGCGAGGTGATCTCCGTTCTCTCGGAACTGGGGGTGGTGATTCTGCTGTTTGAAATCGGACTCGAATCGGAACTTTCGGAGCTGATCAAATACGGACCTCAAGCGGCAATTGTTGCGGTGGTGGGAGTTGTCCTTCCCTTTACCTTAGGAACGATGGGGTTGATCGCCTTTTTCGGAGTGGCGACAATTCCGGCGATTTTTGCCGGAGCCGCTCTGACGGCGACGAGTATCGGTATCACCGCGAAGGTGCTCGCCGAAATCGGTCGTTTGAGTTCTAAAGAAGGTCAAATTATCATCGGGGCTGCGGTTCTCGATGACGTATTGGGAATTATTATTCTTGCGGTGGTTGCCAGTTTGGTTAAAACCGGCGAAATCGAAGTGATGAATATTATTTACCTGACCATTAGTGCGGGAGCATTTCTGGTGGGGACAATTGTCTTGGGGCGATTGCTCGGACCTTATTTTGTCGCCCTGGTTAAAGAGTTGAAAACCCGAGGTCCGCTGTTGATTTCGGCGTTGATTTTCGCGTTCTTGCTCTCTTATGTGGCCGCGGCCATTCAACTTGAGGCCATTCTCGGGGCATTTGCTGCCGGATTGGTGCTCGGGGAAACGGAAATCCAAGAAGAACTTGAAAAACAGGTGATTCCGATTTCGGATATGCTCGTTCCCATTTTCTTCGTGGTGGTGGGTGCGCGCACGGATTTAGCCGTTCTCGATCCGACGGTTCCCTCCAATCGTGCCGGATTGGCAATTGCGGCATTCTTAATTGTCGTTGCGATCGTGGGTAAGGTCGTCACGGGCTTTACGGTCTTCGGCCAGCCGGATATTAAGCGCTTGGGCATTGGCGTAGGCATGATTCCCCGAGGGGAAGTGGGATTGGTGTTTGCTGGAGTCGGTGCGGCCAGTGGCGTGTTGTCTGACTCGCTGCAAGCGGCAGTGATTGTGATGGTGATTTTGACGACGTTTATTGCACCGCCCTGGCTGCGGATAGTCTTTAACGATAGCGATCGCCTCGAAACGGTACAGGAAGAGTAATGACAACAGATGCTATTTCACCGGAGTCCCTTGAACCTGCGGTTTATATCGTGGGGGCGGGACCCGGCGATCCGGAGTTACTGACGGTCAAAGCCCAAAATCTTCTGGCACGAGCGGATGTCATTCTCTTTGCAGACTCCCTGGTGCCATCGCAGATTTTGGCGGGAACTCGCGCCGATGCGGAAATTATCCGCACCGGTCATAAAACCTTAGAGGAGATGCTCCCGGTGATGATTTCGCGGGTGCGCGAGGGTCGTTCGGTGGTGCGCCTGCACTCGGGCGATCCAACCCTCTACGGGGCCGTTCACGAGCAAATGCAAGCCCTGAGCGAAGCAGAGATTCCCTTTGAGGTCATTCCCGGTATTAGCGCCTTCCAAGCGGCGGCAGCAAAGCTGAAGGTAGAACTAACCGTGCCGGAGTTGGTGCAGACGATTATCCTCACCCGGATTAGTGGGGCGGCGTCTTCGGTGCCCCCGGCGGAGGAGTTGGCATCTTTGGCGGCCCATCGCGCGAGTTTGTGCTTGTATCTTGCCGCCCGCCACGCCCAGAAGGCTCAGGATAAGTTGACGGCACACTACCCGGCAGATACCCCCGTGGCGGTGTGCTATCGCCTGGGATGGCCCGACGAGCAGATGTGGGTGGTTCCCTTGCAGGAGATGGCGGCGGTGACCCAAGGGGAGAAGTTGATTCGGACGACGCTATACGTGATTAGTCCGGCGTTGGCAGCTAGGGGAGGAAAAACGCGATCGCGCCTTTACCATCCCGAACACGAGCATTTGTTTCGTCGCAGTCGATAAGTAATAAGTGTAGGAGGAGTGGGTAGGTTTAATAACTAGAAATTCAAGATCGACTTAAGGAGTAGGGTGGGCAGTTTTTCTTCCGTAGATTTAAGCTAGAACTGCCCACCCTACAATTTAAAATAGTGCCATCCTACCATATTGTCGTTAACTCTAAAATAAATTCCGGTAAAATATCTTCGCCAGAAAGCATTGTCGGTACATCGAGAATTTCCACATCTTGGTTAGGACGATAAATCTCAACGCGACGATTTTTCGGATCGATGAGCCAGCCCAATTTTGTCCCATTTTCGATATATTCAACCATCTTGTTTTGCAGGGTTTTCAAGCTATCGCTTGGAGAACGCAACTCCAGGACGAAATCGGGACATAAGGGAAGAAATTTCTGGCGTTGTTCGGCAGTGAGAGCGTCCCAGCGATGTTGGGGAATCCAGGAAAGATCGGGGGAACGGTTTGCGCCATTGGGTAGCTTAAAACCCGTGGAAGAATCGAAGACAATGCCAAGTTTGGTTTTGCGATTCCAGGATTGAAGTTGATAGTTGAAGTCAGAATTGCGGGTTCCAGTTTCTCCGCCTGTGGGGGTCATGATGATGATTTCTCCTAATTCGGTACGCTCGAAACGATAGTCGCGGTGGTGCTGGCACAGTTGAAAAAACTGCTCGTCGGTGAGTTGAAAAATGGGGTTGAGATCGAGGGTGATGGTTTCCATGATGGGTATCCTCCTAGTCTTTATTCTAGGATGTTGGGTTGAGGAGTCGTTCTTTTAAGTCTTGGCAGTCTTGGGCGAGGGGGATGCCGAGTTCTGTGGCAATTTTTAAAGCTCGATCGCAGTACTCTAGAGCAACATCAATATTGCCTAACTTTTCGTTAATCGCTGCTAAGTTTTGGAGTGCAGTTGCTTCGCCAGAACGAGAGCTAATCGTCTCGAAAATTTCTAAAGCACGCTGCATATTTTCTAATGCTTTTGAATACCGTTCTAATGTAAATTCGATTTTCCCAAAGTTGACTAAGGCTATTCCTTCACCTTGGTAATTTTTTATCTCTTTGGCAACGGCTAAACTTCGTTGATGAAAATCGATCGCCCTTTGGTACTCTCTCAGGGATTGATAAACAAGACCGAGATTTCCCAAAGCAGTTCCTTCCCCATTTCGATCGCCAATTTCACGCGCGATGGCTAAATGCTGCTGGTAAAAGTCGATCGCCCTTTGGTACTCTCCTAAGAATTGGTAAGCAACGCCGAGATTCCCCAAAGCAGTTCCTTCCCCATTTCGATTGCCAATTTCGCGCGCGATAGCTAAATACTGCTGGTAAAAGTCGATCGCCCTTTGGTACTCTCCCAAGGAATGGTAAGCATTGCCCATGCCATTAAAACAAATTCCGGTCCAGCGATTGTTGAGTTTACCTAGCAGTTGACTCAAAAGTTTGATCTGTTGACGATAGTACCCCCAGGTTTGCAGTTGATTGTGCAATTGCTCTTGTGTCGGCGAGTCAACCCGCATATTAAGAATCTCCTTTACTGC
Organism: Zarconia navalis LEGE 11467; assembly: GCF_015207075.1. Taxonomy (GTDB): domain Bacteria; phylum Cyanobacteriota; class Cyanobacteriia; order Cyanobacteriales; family Geitlerinemataceae; genus Zarconia; species Zarconia navalis. Next base: position 4,297 of record NZ_JADEXN010000118.1, on the reverse strand, counting down.
CTCCCAATCCTCCACCTGGCAACAATGATAAAACGCCTCCAAATATCCCCGCACTTTCTCCAAATTCTCCGCATCCGGTTCCGGTTGGTACTGGTTCAGCCAAACTTTTACAGCCATGTAATGTACTGCCTTCCAAAGTTCCGGCATCTTCTTGTGCAACCATTCCCCTGCGGTATTCCGAATCAGGTTGTGCTGTCGTAGAAAGAACTCGCCAAGTTGGGGATTATATTCGCGGATGGTTAACCCCCGCAATTTCAGCATCTCCAAAAGATTGTCTCCGTCTTCCCCTTCCACCATTGCCAGCCAAAAAGACTCCGGCACTTTACGGCGATAGACCGAAGCCGCAAGCAATAATCCAAATGCCGCCTCGCTATCCTGCTGCAACCGTTCCAAAGACTGCCGTACCCGCACTTTCACTCGACGCTGTAACTGCTGATTTCCTGGAGTGGCTTCAATCTCTTCAAACTCCCGACGGTATCGCTGCCAGTATCCCACGACATTTCCAGCAAAATCCGTGGCAATTTCCCCAGCGATGACTTCGAGTACCAAAGAATGTCCTTCGTAGGCATTTCCCATCCGTTTCAGGTATTCCTGCGCCTCGGGGGAAATCTCTGGTAGTTGTTTTCCCAGCAACTTTTCAAACAACTGCATCTGTTCGTCCCCGTTCAATCCCGATAGCGACAGTTGGTGCCAAAATCGAGACTTGCAACTGGCAAACTGAGTCGGTAAATCTTGGGAAGTGAGAATTAGCCGACTTTGACAAGTAGGACTCAGTAGCAGACGTTGGCAAAACTGCCACCAATCCCGATATTCTTCTCGAAACTCGTTGTGTACGGCAAAATCTGTCTTGCCTTCCAGTAGCACTTCTAAAGAATCGATTGGCACCAGATAGGGGTTCTCTTGCAATCGTTTCACCAAACGGTTGAGCAAAAATTGCGGCTGTGTCCGATCTTCTGCCTGCACTGTTTCTCCCATCTGCACCAGCAACCGTTCCACTGCCACCTCAAAATTTCGCGCCGTCTCGTCATCTAAATTCACCCCCCGCAACGGCTGCCATTCCGATTGCAATTCCCCTGACAACTCAACTGCCACCCGTTCCGCCAGCGCCGTTTTTCCCTGTCCGGTGATTCCTGTTATCAGCAGGATGCAGCAGTTTCCCCGCAGGTGTTCCGTCGCTTCGGCAAGGGGTTGTTGACGTTCTACCCAGGTTTCGGCGTTGTAGGTGCTGGGTTGGAAAGGATGAGATGGTGAATCAGATGGCGTTGGCAACGCTGTCTCAACTTCCTTGTCGGCAATGTCCTGCCAATCCTGTCCCAATTTTTCGCAAAGTTCGAGAAAAACCCAACGATCGACGGATTCCCCATTCAAAAACTTACTCACCGTCGATCTCGCCAGTCCCACTTCTTCTTTTAATGCTGTTTGGCTGGGAAATCCCTGACGTTTCAATGCCAACTTAACTGTATTGATGTGTTGCGGTGCGACTTTGAGCGATCGACCCATAACTCGATTGTCCGAACGGTTTCCTCGATTGTAGCGGCGAGGTTTCCGAGTTGCTGTCCGAGAATCGATCGACCTTGAACTCAGACATTCTCAGTCAAATGATTTCGATCGAGTTTCCGCAGCGATCGAATCTCAGACCAAAAGTCAGACTATAAATCGGACATTTGCACTCAAGTACTCAGTCTGGCGTGGTTTTAGATAGTTGCAGATGACAAAAAATACATTGCAATAGGAGTAATCGTCATGCAACCCATTCACGACACCAACACCTACACCAGCCAACCCACAACCCCGAATCTCCCGATCGAAGTTTCCCTACCTCCGGCTGGCAACACATCTACCACCACCCTACTGATGCTGACGTTCTGCGTCTGGCTGCTGCGCCAGCAATCGAGCGATCGCTAAGTCTCGCAGGAGAGGGCGGGTTTTGAAGATCGATATATTTCTTCTGACTCATACACTCTCGGGTATTTGAGTCAGTTTAACGTTTAACAGTCGCTCTCAATCCTGGCAAAGTTAGCTTCGTGGAGCACTAGAGTCTGTCATCAGTTAGGCCTACAATCGGGACTAGTGCTTCATGTCATTAGTTTTAAAAGTTCCTGTAGTTCTAAAACCCTTAATTTGCAAGCTTTCTAGAAATGAGTAACCTCGCAAAACTAATGGGACAGACCATTAGTTCTGGATCGAGTTTCTAGAATTTATATGACTTATGCTTTGACGATCGACTTGAATGCTAACTGGGAGCGGTTGTGGTGGATTGGCCCAGTATTGGACGACGCGATCGTAGAGTTCTTTGCTTTGTAACCAGAGGTTTTCTTGGGATCGGGGAAGAGTTTTCATCCGGGCGCACCTTATTTCCCAAACAGCTTACCCCTTAAGTTTATCGATTTGAGCCGTTAACACATCACCCGATCGGGCGATCGATATTTCATGCAGTTGCAGGTATCCCCAATTGCTCGTAGCTGCTGTTCGAGGTTTTTTGGGCAACGTCGATCGAAACGGTAATCAACGGAGAGGGCGAGGTTTGCTTCGATTCGGAGTTTTGCTTGGCTTCCCAATACTGCAACAATCTTTCTTGAACGGTACGACTGCAAAGCCAGGGATTCATGGGGTTTAAAATTACGGTAGTCGTCATAGCAGATAGGAATAGGGCCGACAATACATCTATCCTAAATTTGATGTCCGTTGGCGAGGGTGAGCCGATCGCCCGAGAAACATGAATTTCACCACTGGAAACGAGTGACTCGTACATCGAATGCAATGCGATCGCGATCGCAACGCGTGAGTATCATCCAGTCGGAGGAAGATAAGATCGCCAAGTAGAGGGATGTGGAAACCGAGCGAACGCTGTAATCTGCACGTAAGAAGGTCAAAGCACTAGATCGCAGATCGATCGCTCTGCGGGACGATTTTCTCAACAGAGCACTTATTTCTATCCACAACCCTCCCAAAAAGGAAGAAGAATGTCCCGCCATTACCCGACACCCATAGCGAGATCGAGCGCCCATCCGATCGCGATCGCACGAACGGTTTTGTCAAAGCCCCCAGACGAAAGAATGGCCCAACACAACCTATCCTCCATTGAAGGAGTCCTACTCATTCGAGACATACGGGAGATCGTCGATCGCTATCGCCAACGAATTCACGCGCGCGCCCAACTCAAAAAGTGACAGACTCCCGAAGTCGGTGTTAGTGTCGAAACATAAAGGACGATCGTCTCAAATATAGTGAAAAATTTAATGGAGAAGCTGACCCGAACACCATGCTAAATCTCCAAAACATATCGATATATATCTTTATTCTGTGTCTCCTCATCAGTCTAGTTCTTGGTCTTGTCCGATCGCTCGGACGTCGATTTCCATGGGTGAGGACACTCTATATTCCCAGTTTTGTCATCGTAACCACTTTGGTACTAATCTTCGGTACGGATATTCTCGGGGCAATGGCAAGTTCGGCCACCCCGGCAGTATCTAACGCTTTCACCCTTCAAGATGCCTTTTTCGCCTTCGTACTCATCGCCCTACTGATTCTTGCCGGTCGGTTCGTCCGGCAGAAAGTGTCGCTTTTTCAAGCACTCTTCATTCCCAGCTCGATCGTCGCTGGAGGATTGGCTTTACTCCTCGGGCCGGAAATTCTCGGGGCGATTTTTGGGTCGAATTCCCCCCTCGGTGGGGGGCTATTCTCCGAACCCATTCGTTTGGTTTGGTCTCAATCTCCAGGAGTCTTTATTAATGTTGTCTTCGCCGCCCTGTTTTTAGGGGAAACTATTCCCAGCCCGAGAGAAATTTGGCGCAAAGCCGCCCCCCAAGTGGCATTCGGTCAAACCATCGCCTGGGGACAATACGTGGTGGGACTGTTACTCGTCATCACAGTACTCACCCCTGTTTTCGGACTCAATCCGATCGCCGGGGCACTGATCGAAATTGCCTTTGAAGGGGGACACGGCACGGCAGCCGGAATGGCGGGCACGTTTGAAGAGTTGGGCTTTCCCGAAGGGGGCGATTTAGCGTTAGGTTTGGCCACCGTGGGTATCGTCACCGGCATCGTCTCCGGTATTCTCCTGGCCGATTGGGGTCGTCGTAAAGGATACGTCCAGGTTCAAACCGGCAAAAAAAATACAGATGAAAACCCAGAAGCCAACGAGGGCAGCCAAGAGGAAGGAGAATACGAAGACCCCGCCACTCGCGCCGAACGAGCCAGGTTGATGCGCGATCTGCTCATCGATCCGATTACCCTCAATCTGGGTTTTGTCGGCTTGGCCGTTGCCATCGGTTGGGTCATCCTCAAAGTCCTAGTG
>NZ_JADEXN010000117.1 GCF_015207075.1 Zarconia navalis LEGE 11467 | reverse complement strand
CCCCCTTTGGTGACTCCCATTGGTCAAGCTCAAGAGCCGCCCGCGATGCAAATTGAAATTCCCCAAGGGACTCCCGCTCAAGTTATCGGGGTGACATTAGAAGACGCTGGGGTGATTCGATCGGCCCTAGCGTGGAAAATTTGGGCGCGTTGGTTGCAGTTTCAAAATCAAACCGGCGGTTTTCAAGCTGGGATGTATCGCTTATCTCCAGCTCAACCCCTAGAGGCGATCGCCGATCGGATCTGGGAAGGGGATGTGGTGCAATATAGTTTTACCATTCCCGAAGGGCGATCGATTCAGGAAATGGCAGAATATTTCGAGGCACAAGGATTTTTCTCTGCCGATGCGTTCGTCGAAGCCACTCGCAATGTGCCTTACGCTCAATTTCCTTGGCTGCCCAACAACTTACCTCACCTTGAAGGCTTTCTTTATCCCGATACCTACCAGTTACCCGACGGCAGTTTGACTCCTGAAGCTGTCATCGCTCAAATGCTGACCCGCTTTGAAGAAGTGGCGCTTCCCGTCTACCGCCAGAATCCCAACCCCCTGGAGTTGACGTTACTTCAATGGGTAACCCTTGCAAGTATTGTGGAGAAAGAATCGGTCGTCGAACCCGAGAGAGCGACGATCTCCGGTGTATTTACCAACCGGCTGAAGAAAGGAATGAAACTCGAAGCCGATCCAACAGTGGAGTACGGTTTGGGGATTCGCCAAACCGTGGATAAGCCTTTGACCTTCGCTCAAGTCGAAACCCCCTCTCCCTACAATACCTATATGAATCCGGGACTGCCCCCCACGGCGATCGCCGCTCCGGGAGTCGCCAGTCTTAAAGCGACCCTCGCACCGGAAGAGACCGAGTATTTATTCTTCATGGCTCGTTACGACGGAACTCATATTTTCAGCCGAACCTTAGAAGAACATGAAGCAGCGATTGCCACAGTCGAAAGGGACTTAGCCGATCGATAGAGCGGCTTGGGGTAAATCTGCCGTGTATCGATAGCCATCCAAAATCTAAACTGGAAAAATAAATACTTATGTCTTGGGGAAAACTGTTACAACCCGATCTAGTTTTAGGCGACTCGATTTTGAGTCTAACGCCAGAGATACTCGAAAACTACCAACTTGATGGCTTAGTTCTTGATGTAGACGATACCCTTTTGCCGATGACGAGTCTCCAAATGTCTCCCGTCCTCCGCCAAAAAATTGCTCAACTGCGCGAAATCGTCCAAATTTGGCTGGTCAGTAACAATATTAATGAAAGCCGCATCGGCGCGATCGCCCGTTCTCTAGATGTTCCCTACTTGGCATTTGCCGGCAAACCGATGGGGCGCAAACTCAGAAAAGCCGTCGCTGCGATGAACTTACCCCCCCAACGAGTGGGAATGGTGGGCGATCGCCTGTTTACCGACGTACTGGCCGGAAATCGGTTGGAAATGTTCACGATTTTGGTCGAACCGATGGTTGAACCCGGTGAAATTGCCAAAAATTCTACCGTGCGCGCGATCGAGGTTTGGTTTTCCCAAGCGTTAGGGGCTTCCGTGGGGGGCGAGTAAACAAAACTTCATACATATTGATGAATTAACAAAAAACGAAATATAAAGAAAAGATTACGCCCGTCATGATTTCCTCAATTTTCTGGCATCCTAAAGAGGTATTCGATGAGGTCAGCTTAAATAAAGACCTTAAACAAGAGATGGGGTCGGCATATATACAGACCCTAAACGTAAATGCAATAATACATCCCAAGCAGAGCGTTAACCTTCACATATAGAAGGAGCGCTCTGCTGTCATTTGTCGGTTAGCGTGGGAAGAACACAGATGAGTCCTCAACCGGACTTCAAGCCGCAAACCATCGTCGTCAAAATTGGTACGTCTAGCCTCACTCAGCCGCAGACGGGTCAATTGGCACTCTCAACGATCGCCACCTTGGTTGAAACGCTGACCCATTTGCAGGCGAGCGGGCATCACGTCATCTTAGTATCTTCAGGAGCTGTGGGTGTTGGTTGCGTTAGACTCGGACTTTCCGAACGCCCTCGATCGATCGCCATCAAGCAAGCAGTCGCCGCTGTCGGACAGGGACGATTGATGCGGGTATACGACGACCTATTTACAGCTCTCCAACAGCCAATCGCCCAAGTTTTACTCACCCGCCAGGATTTGGTAGAGCGCAGCCGCTACGTCAATGCCTACAATACCTTTGGCGAACTCTTCAAACTGGGGGTAATCCCGATCGTCAATGAGAACGATACCGTAGCGGTGGAAGAGCTTAAATTTGGCGATAACGATACCCTCTCAGCTCTCGTTGCCAGTCTGGTGGAAGCAGACTGGTTATTTCTATTAACGGATGTCGATCGACTCTATTGGGTCGATCCAAACTCCAACCCCGACGCACAACCGATTTATCGCGTGCAACATCCCGACGAACTTCTTGAGGTACAAGCGGGAACCTCCCACAGTGGGTGGGGAACCGGGGGGATGGAAACCAAAATTACGGCGGCTCGCATTGCCACGGAAAGTGGTGTCCACACGGCGATCTCGGCAGGCCGCCAGCCAGAAAATATCGCAAAAATATTGCAGGGGGAATCCTTCGGAACCCTATTCGATCCAAAACCGAGTACTGGAAATGCTCGCAAGCGCTGGATCGCTCACGGACTCATTGCGAGTGGAACGATTTATATCGATGCCGGAGCTGAAAAAGCAATCTCGATCGGCGGTAAATCTTTATTAGCCGCTGGGATTATCAACGTAGAGGGAGATTTCCAGAATGCCGATGCCGTGCGCGTCCACAACACTCAAAACCGGCTAATCGCCCGAGGCATTACGAATTATAGCAGTGCCGAGCTGCACAAAATTCAAGGCTGTCGATCGGAAAACATTTCAGACATTCTGGGCTATTTCGTGGCTGAAACTGCAATTCATCGGGATAACTTGGTGCTGATGCGATCGCTCAAAGGTAAAGGTCACTCAGATCGCTAAGTACAGTATCCCAGCGTTTTTAGATTCACGACTTCGAGTACAACTTTGTGAGTATATTCATGCAAGAAGCTCGCCTCGTTTTATCAAAACTTACGAAACAGCTAGGTATTTGTATGTGTTTAACAAAGACAGAGAATATTGGCTGCGTATTTCTTGTCACTTGAAGTATCTTGGAGTCAGAACGTGCACTCAATCAATATTGAGTATGCTTGAGAAATTGAGCGGCAACGATAGCTAAGATCGAACGCCCAATACAAAATGATGAATACAAACTCCTCGATCGTGCGAGCTTAAAGGACTGACTCATGTAAATTTGAAGTGGCTCGAACAACGTAATTTCAGTAGTGAAGTTCAAAATCGAGGGTGCTTTTCCCGATGCGCCCATCGCTAGACTGTTACAAAGGATAAAGGACATTCGTCACTGATACCGGGTAGGAATATCCGAAAATACAAATGGCTCTTTACAAGGACTAGTTCTGATGGTGAAATCAATTTCTAATCTATTTATTGTTGGCGCGATGAAGTCGGGTACGACTTCACTTCATAATTATCTGGGCGAACACCCGGAAATATTCATGAGTCAGCAGCCCAAAGAAACTCAGTACTTTGTCAAGGAACTCAATTGGTCTAAGGGAGAAGAGTGGTATCTGAGTATCTTTGCCTCTGCTAATGGAGCGCGGATCGTTGGCGAATCATCGACAGATTATACAAAAGCACCTCGCTATCAAGGGGTCGTAGAGCGCATTGCCCAATTCAATCCGGATGCTCGAATCGTCTATATCATGCGAGATCCGATCGAACGCGCCATCAGCCACTACTGGTGGGAAGTTCGGTGGTCTGCAGAAGGTCGCCCCATGAAAGAGGCCGTGAAAAGTGTCAAAGATATTATTGACACGAGCTACTATGCCATGCAGCTTGCTCCGTACCTTGAAACATTTGGACGCGATCGCGTCATGACTCTTACCTTAGAAGAACTTAGTGCGAATCCCCAGCAAAACCTCGCTGCTCTGTTTGAATGGTTGGAAGTCGATCCGTCTTTCGTTCCACCCAGCCTTAACCGGCGCGATAACGCCGCCACCGAAAAAGTTTCAAAAGTCTGGGGATCTTCCTATATTTCTAAGTTGCGCGGCACTCCGGCATGGGAAGCTCTCAAGCGAATTATTCCATCCCAGGTACGAGCCAGTGCGATTAAAACTCTTTCTCGACCGGTCGAACGGGATTTTAGCGATGTTAACCAAGCCATCGACTACTTGCGTCCCATTCAACGACAACAGACTGACGAACTTTGCCAACTCTTAAACCGTCAGTTTCCTGAATGGAAAACCCTTTACGGAACCTGAGAGTCTTGCATCCCGTCTCGATTGTAAAAATCTTCGTGCTGTTTCTCCCGTTGTTTTTGTTTTTTGTTCTGCGTACATCTCATCTCGAGCGTTTATGAAATCTCCTCAAACCCCACAACAAATCAACATACTTCAGCCCGTCGAAAAAACGCAACATATCGTTTGTTGCACGCCTTTTAGCAACCACAGTTGGCAATGGTTCGCGCCCGAACTGAAATCGGAAACCCTTCGCTGGCACTTCTTCTATCTCAAGCCAGAGGGGTTATTGGAGAAATACGTACGCCAGCCGAATCTAGCGATGATTCGTACCTGCCGCCAAGCTGTTCTCGCAGTTAAGCAACACGGTGCGACAATACTTTTCACCCACGAACCCGCCGTATCGTTTTGGTGTGCCCTTTTTATCAAGCAGTTGGGTGTAGATGTCGAGCACATTGCTTATTCCTTCAATTTTCCCAAGCTTCCCAAAGGCATGAAGCGTCGTTGGATGACCTCAGCTTTTGCCAATATCAGTCGCTTCGTTGTCTATTCGACAATGGAGAAGCAACTTTATCACGACTATTTCGGGATTCCGTTAGAGCGCATCGATGTTTGCCTTTGGAGCGTGGGAATGCCCGAATCTCAACCCAAAACGCCGTTAGAGACAGGAGATTATATTTGCGCAATCGGGGGCAACGCACGAGACTACCGCTCTTTGATGGCAGCAATGGAACAGTTGCCCGATATTCCCCTTGTGTTGGTTGCTAGACCTCACAACCTCAAAAACCTAGACATTCCAGCAAACGTCAAAGTTCGCGTGAATATTCCCAAGCCGCACGCGACAAATATTGTCGAGCATTCTCGCTTTATGGTCTTACCTCTAGTGGGTACGGAAGTGCCATGCGGTCATGTGACGCTGGTTGCCACAATGCATTTGGGTAAAGCGTTTATCATTACCAATTCCGAGGGCGTCAGCGATTATATTTCAGACGGGAGCAATGCCCTGACTTGCGATGCCTTTGCACCCGACCTTCTCGCCCAGAAGATTCGTACGCTGTGGGATAATCCTCAATTGTGCCAAGAACTAGGTGCGAACGGTCGACAATTCGCCACGGATAATTGCTCGGAAGTATCGGCGCGGCAGCACTTAGCAAATATGCTCGTGGAAAGAGGATTGCTCGAACCGACCAGAATACCGTGTGGTGCTGCGAAAAAATAATGAGATATCGGGTAGAAGTTGAGCTTTTAGTACCTGCTTCTACCTAATGTCTGTTGTCTGTGAATATTCTCGATTCGTCTCGGGTCTCGTTGTAGCTGTTTGGCTTCTAGGCTTCGATATTGGCTTAGCTTTGAAGCGATCGAGCCACAACGGTTTTTGAAAACGGAGAGGGGGGGATTCGAACCCCCGATGGCTGTGACACCATAACAGATTTCGAGTCTGCCGCATTCAACCGCTCTGCCACCTCTCCAGTAGAGCTATGTTCCATTCTACTCTGTTTGCGACTCTTGGGATCGAGGGGCGATCGTTTTATCGGGTATTTAAAATGGTCTGGAAGTTTTCCTCGGGAGTCCACTGTATGGCACCATCTCGACGAGTCCAGAAAAGCTGCGTTTGCCTAACCTGTAATTTTTTTGCCGTTTCGTCGTTGAGGGAGTCGGAAAAGGCGATCGCAACCTTGGGATTGAGGATCTCCAAAAGTCGCTCGGACATCGCCGCACCCGACCAACATAGCACCTGCACCTTCGACAAACCTCCAGTAGCAATCAGTTGAGTTTGCATTTCGGTATCTATAGAACCCATCAGCAACCAAGTCTGTCCCCGAATCTGTAGCTGCCAGAGGAAAGGATCTGCATTGAGTTGTTGCACCGATGCGACTCCTAATTGTCCGATCGAATCGATCGATAATGGGACACTCAATCCACCCTTCGATCGCACCGCTGCCAACATCGCTTCAGATCCGATTTCGGACTCCGTTGCCATCGCCGGATAGTACCACCGCTTGATGAAGAGAGATTCTAACAAGGTTTGCCAGCCGGAATTGTTTGCGGTTTGGGGACGCATCGCCAATGCCGTCTCAATTCGGTTAATTCCCTGACTGGTCAAAAATGGTAGCACTACATAGCGAACGGTATTTGTATCCCCACTATTGAATAACGCCACCTGCCATCGATCGCGAATCACCAACACGGGTTCCCTGCGCGTATCCAATACCGTCACTTGAAAGAGGTTGTTTGCAGTATGCCAAGCCGGAAAAACGACAACGCCAAACGAAAATAAAAATAGCAGAACCCATAGAACCCAACTGGGAGATTCGAGCTTTTTTCCTTCTTGCTTCTCCTGCCCTTGCCACACAAAATACAGACACACTACGCCGATGAGTCCGTATAATATTCCCAATTGCCAAAGGGCGATTGTCCCAACGGCGATATTGTTACCGGGAAGTTGGCTGAAAAATTTCACGATCGCCAGCAAGCCGCCTACGGGATAGTACAGCAACCCGGCTATTACACTGCCAACCGGGGGATAAATCGATGCAGCGATCCCACTGATGAAGCCACCGATGGTAATTAAAGAGAGTAGGGGAGTTGCGATCGCATTGACGAAAATGCTGTATGTACACACCACATTGAAATAGTACATTTGTAGGGGTAGCGTCCAAATCGTCGCCGAGATGGGAACGGCTAATGCAGTGGCGATCGTCACCGGTAATCGATCCCAACGCTTTACCAAAGGGTTCACCGTGACAATTAATCCCAAAGTGGCGGCAAAACTGAGCTGAAATCCGATATCTCGAATCCAGAGGGGGTTGTATAGCAGCAACATCACTGCTGCGAGTAACAAAATTCCAACGGGTCTAACTTTTCGTTGGAGAACCAAACCCACTAAGCCACCAAAACCCATAATGGTCGCCCGCAGTACCGAAGCTTGAAAACCTGCGAGTCCGGCATAGAGAACTAACGTTGCCGTACCCAGCCAAAACTTTGTCCCATCGGAAAGTCGTTGGGCGATCGCCAGTACTAAACCTAAAATGAGCGTAACGTGAAACCCGGAAGCGGCTAAGGCATGAGCCATTCCCACGAGAATAAATCGATCGCGGATTTCGTAAGGCAGATCGACCGCTCTGCGCCCCAGCACCATGGCACTCACCAATTGTCCTTCAGGACTACCCAAGCCTTCTACCTGGGCGCGAACAATGCGCTGGCGAATTTTCCACAACCCCCAAAAGCTCGAATTGCCATCGAGTCGAACATCTTGCCATTGAATTTCTTGCCCCCTCATCCCGGCAAAAATCCCTCTCCAAGCAAGATAGCTTGAGAAGTCAAAAGCACCGGGATTGGTTGCTGGGGTGGGTTCGTAGAGCATCCCCGTCACGGGAATCTCAAGTCCTGGATGCAAACCCGTCCCTTGTAGCAGGGGAACGGTGACATAGAGTTTTCCGGTAACGGGTTGAGGGATTTGAGAAGCGGGGTCAAAACTTCCATCCTCTAAACGCCTATTTTCTCTGAGTTCGATCGCCGCCAGTTCAAATTGAATCAATTCAGAGCGAGTTAGACGAGGCGAACTCATCACCTTGCCGCGTACTGTCACAATCCGATCTTCAGCTTCGATATCTGCGGCAGTTACGAACTGGCTGATGTCATTCTCTGCCGGTTCGGGAACGCGCAGTTGAAAATAGAAAGCGGCAAGAAATGCGATCGTTCCGGCCAAAATCCACACCCATCCCCTCGGCCCCATCCGCCAGAATCGAGGAAGTACTGCTGCCAAAACAAACCCCAAAACAAGCAATCCATACTTGCTTTGGGGAAAGGCATTCATCATCAAGCCAAATATATAAGCCAAACTCAAAACGATGCGGGCCGCTTGAGACATATATTAATCTAGGCGTAATTTAGATAGGCGATCGGACCCGATCTTTAGATTGACAAGCCCAGTTTCAACCCTAGCATTGCATGGAGAAACATCACCCACAATGTCGTACCCCCCAAATAAGCATGAACGGTGCGCAAGGACGAGCGCTCTCCCCAAAAACTACTCAATGACAATACGCTTTGAATGGATAGCAAAATAATTACTACCGATCCCGTCCAAAAATGAGGACTTTTCAATACTGCTTCGTGTTGCATGACCAGTGAAAGCAGTCCCCCGGTGTAACCTAACCCCAAAAAGAGAAACATCAACGGGGCAATTTTGCGGTGAGTGCTGAAATTTTCGCCGGAAACTGCCGTTTCTGTCGCCATTCGTCCCCGCCAACCGGTTAATCCCACAGCACTACCCATCGCAAAAATAACAATTCCCATCATCAATGGATGTCCCCAGTGAACGATCGGTTCGGGCATCCCGAGATCCCGAAATTGACTGGCAATAGGTTCGAGTAACTCACTAAAATTCATCGCAAATACTCATTTTTTCTAACAAAATATATTTGAAAAATAAAGCTAAGATTTTAGCAAGTCTAGCTTTATCTCGATAAAATCAAGACAAGAAAGCAAAATTTTGCTAATTTATCTTATAACGCTTGTTGCTCAATTCTAAAAATTAGAAAAATGTGAGCCAATATTTCTATATTGACATAAAAATCAGTAGTAATATTTGCTATTTCTTATTTCTTCTTAATATATAAAACTTTTACAACTGGATTATGTTCGCTCGCCACTTCTTTCATTTCAAATAAATCGAGAGATTCAATTAACTTTCCCAGTTTGTTATAACCGTAATTTCTCGGATCGAATGAAGGAGAGACTTTATTTATTTGTCCTCCCACTGGAGCTAAATTTGCCCAGCCATCTTCATCTGCGATCGCTTCATATGCGTGTTCGATCAACTCGAACGGTAGTCGATCGGTTTCACTCGAATCATCGGGTTTTTCAGATAAATCTGAAACGAGCTCTATTTTTTGAGAACTAAAAGTGGGGTTAAAATGACGGACTTTGCTCAGAATTGATGTAGATTCAGCGAGTTCGGAAATAGGCTCAACTTTCGAGAGAATTTCTACATAGGTAAACTTATCACAAGCTTTTTGAAAAGGTATGGGTGTTTTTCGCTCTCCAAAGCCGTAGACAAACAAGCCAGCTTCTCGGAGACGGCAAGCGAGCCGAGTATAGTCACTGTCGCTTGACACAATACAAAAACCATCAAAGTTATTTGTATATAATAAGTCCATTGCATCGATAATTAATGCACTATCCGTCGCATTCTTTCCCGATGTATAGCTATATTGTTGAATTGGCTGTATTGCAAACTCATGCAATCTTTCCTTCCATCCCTTTAGATGCGAACTAGTCCAATCACCGTAAATCCTCTTGACATTCGCCGTTCCATACTTAGAAATCTCTTCGAGTAATGGGGCAATTAATTTCGAGCTGATATTATCTGCATCGATCAAAACTGCCAAATTCTGTGAAATCTGAGAACGATTAGAAAAGCTGACATTATCGAAGAGCGTTCCGGGTTGATTAAATTTTTCAAAAAAACTGTTAGAGATTGACAGCTTACCTTTCATTCGCCAGCTACCTCGATCGTTCGTTCGGGACTCCACCTCATTATACTGACCGATTTTTTGTCAACGGAAACTGCAATTTTTGGCGTTGTTCTAAATACAGATGAGCGACCTGTCGCGCTAAATTCCGAATCCGACCGATGTAACGGGTACGTTCCGTGACCGAAATCAGACCCCTTGCATCGAGTAAATTGAAGGTATGAGAGCATTTGAGTACGTAATCTAAACTAGGCGAGACCAATCCTCGATCGCATAATTGACCGGCTTCTCCCTCGTAGAGACCAAACAAAGTAAATAGCAGCTCTGGGTTCGACGCTTCAAAATTATAAGTACACTGCTCTACCTCACCGGGTAAGTGGACATCACCGTAAGTCACCTCATCGGTCCAGCGTATTTTTGGGAAAGCATCTACCTCTTGAAGATACATAGTTAGCCGTTCGAGTCCATAGGTGATCTCGATGGATACGGGCTTGCAATCAATTCCCCCACATTGTTGAAAGTAAGTGAATTGAGTAATTTCCATACCGTCAAGCCAAACTTCCCAGCCGACGCCCCAAGCACCCAGCGTTGGAGACTCCCAATTATCTTCGACAAATCGAATATCGTGTTCTTCCACTGCAATCCCTAAAGCCCGCAACGAGTCTAGATATATGTCCTGAATATTATTAGGTGAAGGCTTGATGAGCACTTGGTACTGATAGTAGTGCTGATAGCGATTGGGATTTTCTCCGTAGCGTCCATCCGTCGGTCGTCGGCAAGGCTCTACATATGCGATCGACCAAGGTTCCGGACCAATGGCTCGCAAAAACGTATGGGGATTCATTGTCCCCGCACCCTTCTCTGTATCGTAGGGCTGAGCAATGAGGCAACCGCGATCGCCCCAAAATTTGTGTAGCGTCAAAATTAAAGACTGAAAGTTCACCAGGTTTACCCCCTCGTCGAGTCAGCTCGATCGATCGAGCATTATTACTGACTCATTCTCTCTTAGAGGTGTCGGACTGAACAACAGTCAAGCGATCGAGCGCGAAAAAAACCTAAAACCCTTGCATAGTAAAGAATACAAAATTTCTCCAAAATATTTCCCAAAAAGGGTTGACAGGAATTGGGAGGGTCGTGTTATGTTAGTAAAGCGCTGAGGGGGACGAGAGGAACCCAAAGCCAACCGAACCTTCACAACTGAATCGTTTGAAAG
>NZ_JADEXN010000116.1 GCF_015207075.1 Zarconia navalis LEGE 11467 | reverse complement strand
CTTCCTAAGATTGCGGGTCGTCATTCGATTTTGCGGCACTATCTTCAGCGCGAATCTCTACGGGGGTATTGTTCGAGAGTTTTTGCACTCCAGAGGAGACGATGCGATCTCCCGCTTCGACACCGGAAACGACTTCGTAGGTTTGGTCTTGAAGAGAACCCAATTGGACGGGAACTTGAGAGACGACCAGAGATGGCTCTTGGGAGCGATCGTTTTGGGAGGATTCGGGATCTTGAGAAGATTCGGGATCTGGATTGACGACAAACACAAAAGCTTGGTCGCCAATGCGCGTCACCGAGGCAAAGGGCACGGTAATGCCTTCTTCCTCTTCCCAAATCACCCTAGCTCGTACCAGTTCGTCCGTACGCAGTTCCCCGAGAGCGTTACCGTACAGAGCCTTGACTTGAACGGTTTGGGTGTCGGAGTTGGCTTCCGGGGCAACGAAGGAGACTTGGCTGATACCGATGGCAGCTCCTGTGGGGTCGAGCAGTTCGACGGTCATTCCCTGGCGGATGCGGGAAGCCTCTTCGATGGGAATATCGAGCAGGACTTCTAGGGGTTGATTTTGGTTGACCGTTGTTAGGTCGCTTTGAGGCGTGACGTAATCTCCAGCTTTGACGGGCACCTCTCCGATAACCCCATCAAAGGGCGCTCGGACGTTGTAGTATCCCAGTTCTACCGCCCCTTCGTCCACTTCGGCTTCTGCTTGCACGACTTGTTCGTCGATGGTGGCGACGTTAAGGGCCGCGGCGGCAATTAACTCGTTTTGGGTGGCCATTTGAGCATCGAGGGTGGCCTGGCGGCGATCGAGATCTCGCTCGGCTGTCCCCACGGCGGCTTCGGCCGAGCGAACTGCGTCGGCTTGATTGGCAACATCGGCTTCGGCTTGTTGGATATCCCGCACTGCTTCGTCGTAGCGTTCCCGAGCCACAGCCCCACCCTCTGAAAGTTCGCGATACCGCTTTTCTTCTTTGCGGCTGTAATCGAGTACGGCTTGCCGCCGTTGCAGTTCGGCGCGCTCGGCGGCAACCTGAGCGCGAGCGTCATCCACGAGCGATCCTTCGGAAAGATTGGCTCGTTCGGCTCGGATGCGCTCTAGCTCTCGTTCTTCTGCTCTGAGGTTGGCGACCGCGTTGGCGCGGCTGGCTTCAGTTACCCGGACGGCGGCTTCGCGCGAGCGGACGTTGGCTGCTTGCTGGGACGAATCGATGGCGAATAACGGATCGCCTTGGACGACAAAATCACCCAAATCGACGAAAACTTGGCTCACCTGACCGCTCACTTGGGGGCGAATCTCGGCGACTTGCTCGGCACGCAGGCGAGCGTTGAAGATATCGCTGCTCTCCACGCGATCGAATTGAACCCTCGTGACTTCTACCGGCACTGGAGGCGGTGCTGCTGCTTGCGGCTCTCCCCCACATCCACTTAAAAAGACGAGAACGATCGAAGAAATTGCCGCTCGAAGCGGTGGGGAAGTCTGACCCAACATGAGCTGTTATACCGTAAAGTTTTTGAGCGATCGACAAAGCTAAATATTGCAGCATCTTAACCAATTTAGCGAGAAAGGTAAAGTCTAATTCGATCGTTTTTTTGTATCGATCTTTAGATAGATAATAATAGATAGATTTCGAGTCGAATCTATCTACTTTTGGATAAAAAACCTTAGATTGACGAGTTGTCAATCTAAGCTAAGTCGATCTCTAAAACTCTAAATTTACGAGATTGACCTATCCGTCTTGAAGTCTTGAGTACTGAATCTGGTTGACTGAAAAATGGAAATGCTTGGAGTTGTCAGAACTTCAAAAAACTCAAATCTGCTAGAAATCGTATATTCGAGGTTATTTGCGCCTTCTATGAGAAAATATAAAGCCCGCAAAGGATAATTTTCCAAAATTTTCTCGGTCACTTATTGGGATGGAGGGTTGTGGCGCGCGATCTAGAAATTTTGCGACTCATCAGAGAGTGATGAGTTTTTGTTGTTTGGGACTATGATGTCGGAAAACGACATCTCCTTGCAAGTAGGCACTTCAAAGTTTGATACGTACTCGCTGGTGCGCGAGATCGACAACCCTGTCGTTGGCACTCAGGAATACGGAAGCACTCAGATGAGTAAGAAACCGCTGACGACCGACGGCTCAAGTGCTGAAAGCTTATTCGAGTCTAGAAGCCCGAGTTGGCAAACCCCAGAATCTCGTGGCACAATTTGAGGATAAAATCGAGTCAAATTTACCCTATCGATACTGCAATTCGGGATGGGGAGCCAAGTCGCCCCCGATCGTCCGAACGGCTGAGCGAGCAGGCGATCGCTTTGACGCAAGTTTCAGCTCTAATTCGTCAAAATCGCGCCCTTCTCACCCATCCATCGATGTTTCCAGACGGAGATAGATAGCGGTACGTTTGCCACTCGACTTTCGAGAGCGTCCCGATCGGAGTCACCCCATTGATGAAGCCTAACACTGCGAAAAAACTCTTCTCCATTGCCGGAATCTTCGGACTATCTTGTTTGGGATTACAAGGTATCGCCCGAGCCATATCCGTTGGAGAAGCTGGAATCGACGCGCGCCGGCTGCACGAACCCCCCTATAACCTCAGAGGTCGCAAAATTGCCATCGGTCAAGTAGAAATCGGCAGACCCGCTCAATTCGGTCTGGATAAATATACACTGCCCGATGGCGGCACGGCACCCACCGGCGTGTTTTTTCGCAATAGCCCCGCGAGCAGCGACACCAACTTAGACGGTCACGCTCAAAGCGTTGCCGGTGTGATGGTCAGTTCGGCAAAAGCCGTACCGGGGGTGGCTCCCGAAGCGCGACTCTACTCCGCTGGAGCTGCCCTGGGGATGGGGATGAACCGCCAAGAACAGGAATGTTTGACCGCTCAGCACGTGGCCGAACAAAATGGCAACGACGTGCGCGCCATTAACTTCAGCTTTGGCGAACCCCTCTATCTCGATCCCCGACCCGATGCCCAACTCGACGGACAAGCGCTCCTCACCCTCTGTATCGATTGGTCGGCATCCGCCCACAACGTTCTGTACGCGATCGCCGGAAACCAAGGTAGCGGCGGCATTCCTATCCCCACTGACAACTTTAACGGTATCAACGTCGCTTTTTCTCGCCAGGAAGACGGAGTTTTTAGTCAGGTGGATGTTTCCAACTTGGGAAGCGTCTTTACCGGAGTGGAGAGTCGGTTGGTGGGTTTAGAAACCAACGTTGACGGTCGTCGCTTGGTCAATATTCTCGCTCCCGGTCGAAATGTCGATTTAATCGATCGCGATGGTACGGTTTCTCAAAATACCGGCACCAGTTTCGCCTCTCCCCACGTAGCCGCCACTGTGGCGCTATTGCAGGAATACGGCGACCGCCAGCTCAGTAGCCGCCAACCCAACTGGAGTTTGGATGCTCGCCGCCACGAGGTGATGAAAGCCGTCATGCTCAACTCGGCCGAGAAAGTCGCAGATAACGGTGACGGTTTGCTCCAAGATATGACCCGCACCATTATCGATAAGCAGAGCGGCAATTGGTTCGCATCCGATGCCCATAACGATCGAGTCATTCCCTTCCACGGCGATATGGGCACCGGACATCTCAATGCCTTTCGCGCCTACGAACAGTTCAGTCCCGGTCAGTGGAAGTCCAGCGCCCCGGTTCCCCCCCGAGGCTGGAATTACGATCGGGTCACCGCAGGAGAATTCCGAGATTACATTTTAGAGCAACCCCTTCAAGCTGGCAGTCACGTGGCTGTGACCTTAACCTGGAATCGAGTGGTAGAACTCAATGACACCAATCGCAACGATCGCTATGATGAGGGAGAAACCTTCGTCGATCGGGGCTTGAACGATCTCAACGTGTATCTGATGCCCGTAGAAGAGAACAACACAGCCGATAGTATTTGGTCTTCTGTTTCCTCTGTCGATAGTACCGAACATGTATTCCATGCCGTTCCCGAAACCGGGCGCTATAAAATCCGCGTTGAATACAAACGGCAGATCAACGATGAAAGTCAACCTTATGCCCTCGCTTGGTGGACGGTTCCCGCCCAAAATTAGAAAAGTAGGGAAAGCTGGCGGAGAAGTTTGCAGCACAGATCGGACTCAACAGCAACTAGACTGTCTTGACATTCGGTTTTCAACCCCGCGTGACAGCTAGATTTCACCCGTGCGAGCGAAACTATTCATTAGGCAAGTCAAGGCTTCGGACATGAAATGTCAACAGAACCCAATCATTCAAATTTGAATAGTACGTTATGAAAGATCTTCCCCCCGAGCGTCGCGATGATTTCAAACGCCTCGAAGTGTTTATCTATCTCATTCCAGTCTTTGGTTTTCTGCCAGCATGGTGGACGCTATATCGGGGTGAAGCTTCTGCCGCAACGAGATCGGCTTGTCGGTTGACAGTGACCCTAGCGTTAATTTGGCTTTCAGGGTACATTTTGTTAGGAATGAGTGCTCGGAGTGCGGAATTTCCAGTACTCCCGCTGGAGATTGCTAATAGTGTGTGGACGACCACCTATTTTTTAGTTAACTTCGGACTAATGGTGCGTTTGTGGCAGCGAAAACCCCTGTGGCTACCGGGATTTGAGAAAATCGGCAAGCGCCTGCCTTAAAAAAGTATTGTATTTCAGTGGAAAGGGTCATCTATAACGTCCCAAGAATCATTGAGTGTGAGGAATCCAGTGCCAGTTCAGAATCGTGTCAACAAAACTCAAAACCCATCCAAGAACGAGCGTTCGACACCCAAAAACCTCCCGAAGTCGGGTGTGAGAAATTGGCTGTGGTTGGGGGCGGGATTGGCTGGGGTGGCGATGCTCTCCGCTACTGCCGGGGCGTTGCTGGCCGTCTCCCTTTCCAGCACGCCGCTCATGCAGTCCAAACTCTCGGCCCAAGAGCTAGAGGTCTTTAGTTCCGACGATTTGGCGCGGATGAATATGAAGCTGCCGGAACTGACGCGACCGGTCAATATTTTAGTCCTGGGCACGAAAGTCATCACCTCCGATGTGGATTTACCTGCCACGGAGTCGGGTTACGAACCGTTGGTGAATTCTCTTGACGGGCTGTCCGATAGTATGCTCTTGGTGCGTTTCGATCCCAAGGACGGTAAGTTGAGCTTGCTATCGATTCCGCGCGACACCTACAGCTGGATCGAAGGGGTGGGAGAAACCAAGATTAACGAAGCGAATCGGGTGGGTGGACCCGCACTAAGTGCGAGATCCGTCAACGAACTGTTGGGAGGAGTGGGCATCGATCGCTACGTGCGCATCAACATTCAGGGCATTGAAAAGTTAGTCGATGCGTTAGGCGGGATTACGGTCTACATTCCCAAAGATATGAAGTATACCGATAATACCCAACATCTGTATATTGATTTGAAAAAAGGAGAACAACATCTCAATGGAGAAGAAGCGCTCCAATTTCTCCGATTTCGCTACGATACTTGGGGAGATATCGGTCGCATCCAACGCCAGCAAATGCTGATGCGAGCAACCATCGAACAAGCTCTCAATCCCAACACTCTGGTGCGGATGCCGCAAATTCTGTCCGTGATTCAAGACCATATCGATACGAATCTGAGTGTCGAAGAACTGGTGGCGTTGGTGGGTTTTGCCTCAGATATGACGCGGGAAAATACCCAAATGCTGATGTTGCCAGGAGAGTTTAATAATCCGACTTCTCCCAATCATCCCAGCTACTGGCTGCCCAACTACAGCCAGATCGATGAAATGATGGCAGCTCACTTCGATCGAGGCTATCAATCGGAACGGGCGCTGGCGATCGATCCGGCTTATTTGCGTATTGCCATTCAAGATAGCACCGATCGACTCAGGGCTGTCGATGCGTTTGTCGAGAAACTCGGCGATGGCGGATACGGAAATATCTACGAAGACCGCTCTTCGATTCCACCCCTAGAAGAGACTCGTATTATCGCTCAGTCGGGAGATGTGAAAAGTGCCGAACGCCTGCGCCGCTTGCTCGGATTTGGGGAAGTGCGAATTGACAGCACTGGGGCGATCGAATCGGATATCACCATCCAAATCGGACGGGATTGGTTGGAGCGCCAAGAGTCTTATCTCCCCCCAGATTTGTGGTAAGCGCGATATTACGGATTTTTAAAAAGCGTGTATTTGAGGTAAGAACCCGATCGATTTGAAAAGCATCGAGCGTACGATAGCAGTAGCACGAGCCAATCAAATCGAGTTGAAACTATTTCTGGGGGACACCGTGAATATTCCATCGATCGTTTTTGCCAGTCTGATTACCTCCGGTCTCGGTGCGGGACTGGGGGTCGCCGCCGCCGAAATTGCCCCTTCCGGTCGCCCCACCTGCACCCATGCTCGATACGCCCTTGTTGGAGCGGTAGCCGGATTGACCATCGGAGCCGCTCAAGAGTGCGTGCGGGGACTGAAAATACAAGCCGACCTCGAAGAAATCCAGCACGATAGATCGACTCGAAAACCTTAAAATTACAGCGTTTTTTACCAATGGTAGACCCCAAATAATTGAAAGGGGACGCGCACGGGCCGGGTCGGCACGGGGGCACGACCCCTACAGACCCCTACAGTCTCAACGTCTTTTAAAATTTTTTGAGTCCACTGTTTGTGGGGTCAATGTTTCTGTAAGCCGCGATCGAAGCCCTTAGTTTTTTGCAGCCTGCGGCAAACTTGTCGTACTCGCCACTAGACCTTGACGAGTCAACCAGTCGATCGCTGTTTGGTAAGACTTATCTTTCGAGGTGGCGACGATATCTCGCGTCAGTGCCTCTGGCTCGATCTCGAAGTCGGGGGTAATGCCCAACTTGTTGATATCTTTGTGACTTGGGGTTTCGTATCGAGCGACGGTGACGGCTAAGCCCGCGTTATCGGAGAGGTCGAATAGAGATTGAATCAGCCCTTTGCCGAAGGTTCGAGCACCAACTAAGGTCGCTCGCTCGTTATCTTGTAAAGCCCCGGCTAGAATTTCGCTAGCGCTGGCAGTCCCTTGATTGACTAAGACGACTAAGGGATCGTCCGTTAGAGCCGAATCGGTGGCTTCAAAGCTGCCTAAAATAGCCTGTCGGTTAACGGTATAGACAATGGTTCGATCTTCAAGCCACAGACGAGCGATTTCAATGCCTGCTTGCAGTAATCCACCGGGATTGTTGCGTAAGTCGAGAACGTAGGCATCCGCACCTCGTTCTTCCAAATCTTCTAAGGCGCGCGTCATTTCTGAAGTGGCATTGGCACTAAACTGAGTCAGGCGAATGTAACCCACCTGTCGATCGGTTTTGTCATCGAGGGTTCGCAAATCCGCATAGACGGGATTGATGGCAATGCGATCGCGCACGAGATCGAGATCTTTAATCTGTCGGTCGGAGTGCCGCTGTACTCGCAAGACCACATGAGAGCCAACCGGGCCTCTCATACGAGTGGCGGCTTCCTCTAGGGTAAGTTGCGTTGTCGGCACGCCATCGATATTGAGAATGAGATCTTTGGGTTGAATTCCCGCGAACTCGGCTGGCGTACCTGCAATCGGGGCGATCGCTTCGAGATTTTTGGTCTCGGAATCGATGGCAATTTGCAGCCCCACTCCGGTTAGTTCGCCGGAGGTACTCACTTGCAGTGTTTTATATTGCTGAGGTCTCAGGAGGCGAGTAAAGGGATCGTCGAGACGAGCCAACATTTTTTCGATAACATCGTAGGCTTGTTGGCGATCGGTCATGCGCTCCTTGAGAGCTTGCTGGCGCACCCGCCACCAGTTTTGGTGGTTGAAAGTATCGTCAACATAAGAGCGATTGACAATGCGCCACACTTCTGAAACAAGTTTTTGCTCTTCCGTGAGAGCAAGAGCCGGTGGACTCCACCAAAACACTCCGACTACAATTTGTAGCACGACGATGAGTCCAACCCAGAAAGCTCGTTGACGCATAATCCAAACCTTAATTCAAGAGTATTGAGCGATCGCCTGTGTCTAGTGTGCCAGAGGGATGGAAAATTTGCTCGGAGAAATTTTACCACTTCTCATATTTCCCCAGAGGCGAGGGAATGAGCTTTGCTCGGACTCGGACGGGATTTTCGCTCTCCGAGAAGGCAATCGTTGCCACCAATTAGGTTAGAGCCTGTCAAGTTGTGTTACATTTTCTATAGCAAGATTCACGATCTACTGTAAATGTTTTCCAAACAGGTAACTGATTCCAAAGTCTACCAGTGGTTTGAGGAACGTCTGGAAATTCAGGCGATCGCCGACGATATCACGACGAAGTACGTCCCACCTCACGTTAATATATTCTACTGCTTAGGCGGAGTGACGTTGGTGTGCTTCCTAATCCAGTTCGCCACTGGATTCGCCATGACGTTTTATTACAAACCCACGGTTACCGAAGCCTTTACCTCCGTACAATATCTAATGACGGATGTGAATTTCGGTTGGCTCATCCGCTCGATCCATCGCTGGTCTGCCAGCATGATGGTTTTGATGATGATTCTACACGTTTTCCGAGTTTACCTCACCGGTGGTTTCAAAAAACCCCGCGAGTTAACCTGGGTGACCGGTGTCGTCCTCGCGGTGATTACCGTTTCTTTCGGAGTCACGGGCTACTCTTTGCCCTGGGATCAAGTGGGATACTGGGCTGTCAAAATTGTCAGCGGCGTTCCCGATGCCATTCCCGTTGTCGGCGGTTTGATGGTGGAAGCGATTCGGGGTGGCTCGAGCGTCGGTCAAGCGACCCTAACTCGATTCTACAGCCTTCATACCTTCGTTCTGCCTTGGTTGATTGCCGTCTTCATGCTGCTGCACTTCCTCATGATTCGCAAGCAGGGAATCTCCGGTCCGTTGTAAATTGATTTGACTCGATGTGGGAAAACCCAAAACTGGGAAAATTCCAAGATATCAAATTCCAGTTTTAGACACTTCACCGCCAATACGCTCTTAAATCAGGAGAACACGCATAACGATGTCCACCTTGAAAAAGCCGGATCTTAGCGATCCGAGTCTCAGAGCTAAGCTTGCCAAGGGAATGGGCCATAACTACTATGGCGAACCCGCTTGGCCTAACGACCTTCTGTACGTTTTTCCAGTGGTAATTCTGGGAACGCTTGCCTGTGTCGTTGGCTTAGCCGTACTCGATCCTGCAATGATTGGAGAACCTTCCAATCCTTTTGCAACGCCTCTGGAAATTTTGCCAGAGTGGTACTTATACCCTTCATTCCAACTTTTGCGCACGCTTCCGAACAAGTTGCTCGGAATTGCAATTACCTCGGCGATTCCTTTAGGTCTGATGCTGATTCCGTTTATTGAAAACGTGAATAAGTTTCAGAATCCGTTCCGCCGTCCGGTTGCAACCGCCGTCTTCCTTTTCGGAACCCTCGTCACCTTGTGGCTGGGAATTGGAGCAACTTTCCCCTTAGATGAGTCCTTAACTTTAGGCTTGTTCTAATCAGGGCGATCGATATCGAGTGACGCGCGCGTTACCTTTGTCAACGTCTTTTCTAGTTAAAAAGCCGCGCGAACGTGCGGTTGTTCCGACTAGAAGAGGCGTTGATTTTTATGGACTCTCCAGGGTCGATCTTGACGATTGCAATATTGGGCTGGCAAGGGACGGTCACCTTAGCCTGTATTGCCACCGCCACACCCAACACGGACATCGTGAAGATCGACTGAAGGGATCGGGAGAAGCGATGTTTCTCTCCCAGACTCACCGATACTGATGTCCTAGCTTATTTTTGTTGCGATCGTCTATCTGTCGCCATCGCTTTTCCAAAGGGGATAGACTAGTAAGTAGGTCGGTGAAATTAGACTGAGAATACTTTTGAGTTTGTGTAAGGGTTTTTGACGAAGCAATTTTATCGCAATTCTCGAATTTGTGAGGTACACCCAAATTCTATTCCCTATTCCCTATTCCCCATTCACCATTCCCTCAACCCAGAAACTTTGTACTTCACGAGTTTGAGAACCGCTATATATTGAATTTGTCCCACCTACTTAGTGAAGTCAAGTCGCGATCGCGTACATCCTAGTTGCAAGTTGGAAAAAATGCGAGAACGAGTGTTTGACTGTTCCTAATAGCAGAGATCGCAACAGGTGCATCGGGAAAGTTTGCCCCAAAAGTTTTGACGAGAATCAAGGCGATGATAGATGTAAAAAGTGGTTCGAGACCGACTAAAGATATTTTTGTT
Organism: Zarconia navalis LEGE 11467; assembly: GCF_015207075.1. Lineage (GTDB taxonomy): Bacteria > Cyanobacteriota > Cyanobacteriia > Cyanobacteriales > Geitlerinemataceae > Zarconia > Zarconia navalis. The sequence continues at coordinate 840 of NZ_JADEXN010000116.1, read as the reverse complement.
TTTCTCGAAGTGTTTTCTGGTGAAGGGGGTATTCAATCCTATGTTAAAGATATTCTTCGCACCTATGGCAATCTAGTTTCATCCAACAAAGCACGCACCGCAGATATTTTTTTGTTGCGAGATAGCCGTGGATGTATCAATCCCCTGGACGATCGCCCCCTCGCAAAACCCAGTCCGCTGACATTTTATTATCTACAAACCCAGCCCCTGTGGTTGGGACGCATCAGACTCGCCGCGACGCTACTGATTCAATTGTTACGGGAAAGACCCGATCGGGTTTTTTGCGGTCACATCAACCTCGCTCCTCTGATTCGGATTTTGTGCGAGCCCTTGGGCATTCCCTACACGGTTTTAACCTACGGTAAGGAGGTCTGGGACCCCCTACCCAAACTGCATCGAGATGCCCTACAACAAGCCCAGAGCATTTGGACGATTAGCCGCTACAGTCGCGATTTGGCCTGCCGTGCCAACCAGCTCGACCCGCAAAAATTTCAGCTTCTTCCCTGTGCGATTCAAGGACAACTCTTTACTGCGGGCCCCAAACCACCTCATTTAATTGCTAAATATGGTCTAGAAGACTCTAAAGTGCTGATGACTGTCGCCAGACTGTGGTCGGGCGATATTTATAAAGGAGTTGACGTTACCATTCGATCTCTGCCAAAGCTCTTACAAAAATTTCCGGATGTCAAATATTTAGCCATCGGGCGGGGGGACGATCGACCGCGTTTGGAGAAACTAGCAAAGGATTTAGGGGTCGCCGATCGAGTGATTTTTGCCGGGTTCGTTCCCGACGAGGAGTTACCCGACCACTACCGAGTGGCCGATGCCTATATCATGCCC